>CAZYFL010000077.1:0-9778 GCA_964646805.1 uncultured Elusimicrobiaceae bacterium
GACGCTGCCCTTTCAAGGCAGAGATCAGGGGTTCGAATCCCCTTGGGGGCGCTTCCACTTTCTTAAAACTAACCCCTGCAGTATGTTGCCAGTTTTCCCAATTAAAAACGGACAAGTCTGCCGGGGTTTTTACCGTGTTATTAGGTAACTACTCAGGTCTGCTCTGTCATCCCCGAGGCATGTTATCGGGGATCCATAAGATTAAGGATAAAGAGGCCAGAAGAAGAGTTGATGGATTCCTTCCTGCGATCTTTTGGCAGGAACCACAAATTGCGGGAATGACAACAAGCTGACTGGAGACCTGAGTAGTTACTTTTTAACTCTGATCCCGGACTACTCACTATCGATTTTATCCGATCTTAACTTCCACCCGGTGTTCCGCCCTATCATCCGCGAGAGGAATAGTTTTATCCTCACGCTCCTTACCGTCCACGACAACAGAAACTACTCTATCCTCCGGCCCGGACCGCTCGATGGTTATGTGGTAAAAAGTTTCCCTGTACCGGTAATGGACTTTGAACGACCGCCATTCTTCTGGCAGACACGGCTCAAGGTAAAGCTTGTCGACCTTCAGCCGTATTCCGAGCAGGTGCCTGACTATAAGCTGGTACATCCAGGACGCCGAGCCGCTGTACCAAGTCCAGCCACCGCGCCCGGCATTGGAGCCGCCGGCGTAGATGTCACCTGGCATAACGAAAGGTTCTACCTTGTAAATTGCGCATTTTCCGGGAGTGTCTCCGTGGCGGACCGGGTTGATAAGGCCCAGCAGTTCCCACGCACGCTTTCTGTCCTTTAAGATCGCGAACGCAATAACAGACCATACGGCGCCGTGGGTATACTGGCCGCCGTTCTCCCTCACTCCCGGGAGGTACCCTTTTATATAGCCGGGATTGCACTCGCATTTATCGAATGGTGGTTCGAACAGCTTTATCAGCAAATCCTTTCTGTCCACGAGCCGCCGGTCCACTTGGTCCATGGCCGCTGCTGCCCTGTCGGCGCTGGCCGCGCCGGAGATAACCGACCAGGACTGCGGCAACGAATCGATCCGGCACTCGCTGTTCGCTGCAGAACCGAGTGCTTCCCCGCTGTCGAAGTAGGCACGCTTGTACCACTGGCCATCCCACGCGCCCGCGTCAATGTTGCGTGCCAGTTTTCCAGCCTCTTCGAGGCATAATTCCGAAAAATCTTTGTCACCACGATTCCCGGCCAGGACAGCCATCGATTTCAGGACATGGCACAGGAAGAACGCCAGCCAGACGCTTTCGCCCTTTCCCTCGCGTCCCACCAGGTTCATGCCGTCGTTCCAGTCGCCGCTTCCCATCAAAGGGAGGCCGTGAACGCCGAACTTAAGGCTATTCTTCACAGCACGGATACAATGCTCGTATAATGTCCCGGACTTGCCCGCAGTCCTGGGCAGGTCATAATAGGATTCCTCTTCTGGCTTTACGGGAGGCCCCTCGAGAAAGCTTACGGGCTCGTCCAGCACTCCGGTGTCCCCGATCTCTTCGACGTAAAGACACGTAACCAGGGGAAGCCACAAATAATCGTCCGAACAGTGGCTGCGGACTCCCCGGCCCGAGGGAGGATGCCACCAGTGCTGCGCGTCCCCTTCGGCGAACTGGTGCGAGGCGAACGCCAGCAGCTGCTCCCTTATCACTCCCGGGTGGGAATGCGTCAGGGACATAATGTCCTGCAGTTGGTCCCGGAAACCGTACGCCCCTCCGGATTGATAATAGCCGCTCCGTCCCCACAGGCGGCAGCTGAGCACCTGGTACTGCAGCCACCCGTTCACCAGGAAATTCAGCGAATCGTCGGGGGTTTCCACGTGCACCGCTCCGAGGGCGCGCTTCCAGTATTCCCAGACCCTTCCCATCTCGCCGCGGACCGCCGCCGGCCCGCTGAACCGCCGGAGGATCCCGCGCGCTTCGTCCGCGTTCCTAGCCGCGCCGAAAGTGAAGATAATATCCTTTTCCTCGTTCTCTTCCAGCTCGAATTTTACCTGCATGGCCGCGCACGGGTCCAGGCCGGCGCCCACCTTCCCGGAAAGCCCGTCGCTGCGCATCGCGGCGGGGGCGGCCAGCGTGCCGTTCCTTCCGATAAACTCGCGCCTGTCGCCGCTCACGAAACGCGCCGTTTCGCTGACGTCGAGGAAAACGACCCTGCCGGGGAATTCCTTGTTGTAGTGGTTATAGGCGGTCAGGGCGCCGCTTTTGGGGTCCACCTCGGTCTGGATATGCATGTGGGAATTATCCCTGAGCGTTCCCATCACCAGCTCGTTGTACGACGCGGCGGAAAGGACCCGCTTGCGCCCGGAAACGTTCCGGATCTTCAGGGCGGCGAATTTTACCGGGTGGTCTAGGGCGACGAATACCGTCAACTCCGTCTTTATGCCGTCTTCCGAGTGCTCGAAAATGCTGTAGCCGAAGCCGTGGCGCGACACGTAACCGGAGCTCCCCTTTGCGGGCAGCGGGGCCGGGGACCAGAAGCGCCCGGTCTCTTCGTCGCGCACGTAGAGCGCCTCGCCGGAGGCGTCGGTGACCGGGTCGTTCTTCCACGGCGTAAGGCGGAACTGCTGCGCGTTCTCGCTCCAGGTATAGGCGCTGCCGCTTTCCGAAATGACGGTCCCGAAATGCCGGTTGGCCAGCACGTTCACCCAGGGCGCGGGCGTTGTTTTTGAGCGGTCGGTCGAGATCACGTATTCCCGCCCGTCGCGGGTAAAGCCGCCCAGCCCGTTGAAATAGACCAGGTCGGGACGCTGCGCGGGGCCTTCCGCCTCCCCCTCCCGGCCCGCCTTTTTCACCGCCGCGTTCAGCATCCGGGGCGCCGCCAGCAGCGCTACCCGGTCGAGGTGTTCGGCCAAAGTCCCGCCCCTGTCGGTGATGACTATCCGCGCGACGGTCTGGATCAGGACCTTGTCCTCTTCGGACATCTGGTCCGCGCGCCTCGAGAAGATCCTTCCCGGCCGGTCCGACGGCGGCTTGGCGTTGGCTGAGACCAGGTCGTTTATCTTTTCGCTCAGCGCGTCCCGGTAGACGGAACGGTTCTCGTTCCAGATGACTAGGTCCACCGGCAGGCCTTTCATGCGCCAGTACGCGTGGGCCTGCGCCATCCGCGCTATCAGCCCGACATTCTCCTGGTCCTCTATGCGGACGAGCACTATCGGCAGGTCCCCGGAAATGTCGTAGCCCCAGAGGTCGGTCTGGCCCCTCAGGTTCTGGCTCAGGACGCTGGCGTGCGCCCTCCACTCGGGGTTGGCGTAAATAATGGCGCTCGCGAGGCGGCCGTACACCTGGGCGTCGGATTCCGTGGCGTTTATCTGCTGCAGCGCCACCTGCCCGTGCGTCCAGGCCAAGTCGAAGACCCTGTCGGCCAGGTTGCGGTCCCGGTATTTTTCTATCAGCGCCATGGCGGCGGCGCGGTTTTCGCATACCCCGGTGACATAATCCACCACCGCGGATTCCCCGGGCTCGAGCCTGATCCGGCAGCGGATGGAAACTACGGGGTCGAGCACCGGGCCTTCGCTGTCCGAAAGAGCGCCCTTGTCACGCATGGCGGCGGGATCGGCGAGGGTATTGCCCCGGCCGATGAATCTGTCGCGGTCGGTCTCGTAGGTAGCGCCGACGACGGAGTTGCCGTGCACCGCCATGAAATGCGCCAGGAGAGGGAATTTTTCCTTTCCGGACCGCGGCCGCCTGGCGGCTATGATCGCCTGGTGCGACCTGATTATTTCCGTCTGGACGAACAGGCCGCTGAAGCCTCTCTGGACTAGGTCCGCCGCGGGAGCGTTCAGGACCACTTCCGCGTAGCTGGTAAGCTCTATGGTCCGGACGTCGCGCGACAGGTTCCGGATATTTACCCTGCGCAGGTCCATATTGTCTTCGGGGGAAACCGCTATCTCGGTATGCGCTTCTATGTTGTGGTCCCTGCGCCTGAACCCCGCCCGGGACCGCGAAAAGATGGCTTCGTATTTTCCGGGCCTTTTCAGCGTCGGCTGGTAAGCCGAAGACCAGAATTCGCCGGTGCCCGCGTCCCGCAGGTAGATGAACGTGCCCTCCCCCTCCATTACCGCGTCTTCGTGCCATCTCGTTACGGCGAGGTTCTTCCAGCGGGTATAGCCTCCCCCGGAATTGGTCACCATGAGGTTGTAGCTGCCGTTGGATAAAAGGTGCGTTTCGGGCGCCGGGGTGTTCGGGGTGGTGAAAACGCGCGAAAGGGCGTCGTTCTCGTCGATCTTGCGGAGCTGCCCGGAAACCTCCGTGTCGTAGAAGAACGGCGCCGCCTTCGGGACCCTTTCCTGCAGCAGGAGCTCCGTGGCCTTGAACATCGGGTCGGCTAAAAAGCGCCGCTGCATGGGCCTGTCCAGCAGGATGTACGCCAGCGACAGCAGGCTCATGCCCTGGTGATGCGCCATGTAGGACCTGACCACCGCGCAGGACCCGTCGTGAGCGGCCCGCGACGGGGTATAATCCACCGCCTCGTAAAAACCGTATTCCCCCCCGAAGCCGTCCGCGTCCAGGCGCTCCAGGTTGGCGCAGGCCTTATCCGGCTCCACCATAAGGGCCAGGACAGCGGCGTACGGCGCCACCACCAGGTCTTCCGAGAGCCCGCGCTTGAAGCCGATGTCGGGAACGCCGAAGGAGCGGTACTGGTAGGCCAGGGCCGCGTCCAGCTTGTTGTAGCCGGATTCGGACATCCCCCACGGGATAGCGTTATTGGAAGCGTATTGTATCTGGCAGGCGACCATCGCCTTATAGGTCCTTTCGAGCAGCGTGCCTTCATAGACCGGCATTACCAGGAGGGGCATGAGGTATTCGAACATCGACCCGCCCCACGATACCAGTATAGGGTCGCCGCCGTACTTCGAAAGCAGGCGGCCGAGCATGAACCAGTGTTTCTGCGGCAGCTTTCCCTGGGCGATGGCCACAAAGCTGCAAAGCCTGGATTCGGACGCCAGGAGGTCGTAGCGGCCCGGGTCCGCCCGGTGTTCGGAAACGTTATAGCCTATCGAAAGGAGATGCGCCTCCCTGCTGTAGAGGAACTCGAATTCCACGGCGGAAAGTTCGCCGCAGCGCAGCGCCAGGGACTCTATGGCGGCTATCCTTTCGCTCGCCCTGTCGCCCGTCTCTTTTACGGCGGTCCTGAGCCGCTCGAACCATTCCTTTTCCCTTTTAGGATCGGCGCCGGACAGGGTAATGTCGCCCAGTATCCCGTCTATCAGGGAAAAAAGCTTCAGCTCCAGCCTGGCGGCCCCGTCCAGGGCGGGGATGGCGTCCAGGCGGCGCAATTCCTGCCGGAGCCCGGCGAGCCGGGACCGCTGCTCCTCGTCCCCCCTGTCCCACATGCCGGGGATCTCCGGGGAAAGCAGCAGCCACGGCGCCATGTAAGCCATTTCCTCCAGGCAGTCATAGCACTGTCTCTCAAAAGCGCCCAGCCATTTCCTGGCCCTGTCAAAGTGTTTTCCGTCGAGGCCGGAAAGGATCTTTGAGATCTCCGCGGACAGCTGCCGCAGCAGCGCGTGCATTTCCTGCATAGAGTCCGGATCGGGCTTGAGCTTTCCTTTCAGCCGCGCCAGCTGCTCCGCGAGCTTCCGCGCGGAGAGCGCCGCGCCGCTTACTTTGCTTTTTTCCAGCCCCGCCGCGCATTCCCGCAGGACGGCCAGGGTGTCGGCCAGGCCGTCGAAGACTTTCGGCGATACGACCTTGCCGCCCTTCATTTCCAGCAGGCCCGAGCGCAGCACCAGCAGGTGGCCGGCCATGTTGCCGCTGTCCACCGACGATATATAAAGCGGCTTCAGGGGTTTCAGGGATTGGGTGTCGTACCAGTTGTAGAAATGTCCCCTGTGTTTTTCCATCCCGCTCATAGTTTTGAGCGTTTTCCCCGTCCTGTCGAACAAGGTTCCCATGGAGACGTAGCCGAAATCGTAAGCCGCCAGGTTCGACAGCAGCGACAGGCCGATATTGGTGGGAGAGGTCCTGTGAGCAACGGCGCCGAGGTGTTCTTCCTGGAAATTGTCCGGCGGCAGCCAGTTGTCCCGCTCCGTCACGAAAGTCTCGAAGAACCCCCAGGTCTTGCGCGCCAGGCTGCCGAGAAAATGAACCTGCGGCCCGGACAGTACGGCCTTGCGCGCGGAAGGCGGCCTGCTGATCAGCCAGGCGATAGCCGGGGACAGCAGCCACAGGCTCCAGACCGCCGCCGACAGGAAGTCCACTCCGCCCGCCGCCGGGAGGAACAGCGCCAGGGAAAGCGCCGCGAGAGGCCCCGCGGGCATGCTTTTGAAATATTCGGGGACGGTCCTGGCCGCCTGGATCCCCGCTTCGCCGGAGGTCCGCCACTCCAGCAGGCGCCTGCGCGAAACGAACATGCGCCAGTACGTGACCGCTATGGCGTGAAGGCCGTAGAAGGCTTCGTGCACGAGGAAAGCGAGCGAAAGGCCGAACTGGGCGCCGCGGACGCCCAGCGAATAGAGCGTGGAATTCAAATGGGTCTTTACCGTGATATCGTCGCTCTTCCCGCCGGTTTCCACCGACGAGATCAGCAGCGCGGGGAGACCGTACAGGACGATGACTACCGCCGGCCAGAACCCCTGCTGCTCGAAGAAGATCCAGCCGGAGAACAGCAGCCACGCGGCCGCGGCGGGCACGGCGCTCCGCC
Source organism: uncultured Elusimicrobiaceae bacterium (assembly GCA_964646805.1). Taxonomy (GTDB): domain Bacteria; phylum Elusimicrobiota; class Elusimicrobia; order Elusimicrobiales; family UBA9959; genus UBA9959. The sequence continues at coordinate 6,652 of CAZYFL010000077.1, forward strand.
GCAGGTTGTCCAGTATTTTCCATTTCGACAGGAAGGAGAGCGGGTTCCTCTCTCTTTTGCGGCCGGGGCCCGGCACGAACGGCAGCAGCCAGCCGGAGATCTGCCAGTCGCCGCGGATCCAGCGGTGGCGGCGGTTCACGTCCGCCAGGTAGCCCGGCGGATACTTCTCGTACAGCTGCACGTCGGTGACTAGGGCGGAGCGGGCGTAGCAGCCCTCCAGCAGGTCGTGGCTCAGCACGAGGTTCTCCGGCCAGCGCCCGCTGAGGGACTTTTCGAAAGCGTCCACGTCGTAAAGCCCCTTGCCGATGAACGAGCCTTCGAAGAACAGGTCCTGGTAGATATCCGACACCGCTTTTGTGTACGGGTCTATGCCGGGCTCGCCCCCGAAGATCTTCACGAACAGGGTGGGATCGTCCCCGGGATAGCCGAGGTCCACCCGGGGTTGCAGTATGCCGTAGCCGGAAACGACGCGCCGCTTTTTCTCGTCGTACACGGGCCTGTTCAGGGGATGCGCGATTATCCCCGCCAGGTCCCGCGCCGCGTCCCTGGGCATCCGGGTGTCCGTATCCAGCGTTATCACGTATTTCACGTCCTCGAGCCGCCGCGTATCGCCGGCTACCGCGCTGAAGCGGTCACCCCCCCCGCCCCGGAGCAGGGCATTCAGGTCCGAAAGCTTTCCCCTTTTGCGCTCGTAGCCCATCCACACCTTTTCCCGCTCGTTCCACCTGCGCGGCCGGTGGAAAAGGTAAAAGATATTCTCCTTATGCGCGCGGTACTTATTGTTGAGCCCCTCTATGCCTTCCCTGGCCTGCGCCAGCAGCTCCGCGTCGCCGGGCAGGGTCTCCCGGTCAGCGTCGCAAAAGTCGGTCAGCAGCGCGAACTCGACGTTGGCGTCGATATTGCCCAGGTAGCAGACCTCGAGGCCCTCGATAAGGGCTTCGACGGAGCGGGGACCGGTAAGCATTGTAGGTATTACGGTCAGCGTATGCGCGTTCGCGGGTATGCCCTCCGAAAAATCCATCCTGGGCAGTTTCTTCGGTTCGACGCTGCGCGTATAGAACCAGTTCACCAGGGTAATAGCCGCCTGGCTGGTAAGAAAAAGGAGCGGGAGCCCGGCCGCGGCGAACCGCGGCCAGCCCCGCAGGCCCAGGTCCCAGGCCAGAAGGAGCGCCGCCGCCGCGCCGGCGAGCGTAAGGAGGGAGATGGAGCCCGTGTATAAGGCCAGCGCCGGAGAAGTCTTTTTGGCCTGCAGGTAATCCCCGTGCCGCAGCCGGAGTCCCAGGGAACGGCAGAACGGCTCCAGCCCCCTGTCTACCAGGTGGTAACCGACGTGCGCGGCCGCGCCCCCGCCGCCTTCAGAGGCTTTAGCCTTCCGGGCGGCCTGCACCGCCAGCGCCGCCACTTCTTCTTCCTGCCGCCGGCTGCGCCGCGCGAGCGTCTCTACCGCGTGGCGGTAGCTGTCGCGCGTGGCGAAAGCCATCAGCCCGTAATGGCCCGAAGGGTCCTGCCGCAATTCTTCTTCCACGACGCTCAGGCTCTCTACGAAGTCGTGCCAGTCCGTAACTTCCAGGAAGCGCAGGCTCTCTATCGTGTTCGAGATCGAGACCTGGTCGGCCGCCTGTTCCTGGTTGGCCGAGCGGATGAGCCGCTCAATGGTCTTCCCCGTTTCGGAGAGCTTTTTCTCCAGCCAGACGATGGGGAGGTTGAAAGCGGGGCTTTGGCCGTGCAGCCGCCTGACGAATTCCGCCACGAACGAGTCCGACAGCGGGAGGCCGGCCTTCGCCATAGCCGCTATCTCGAGGATCACGCCGCTGGTGTCCTTGGCCAGGACCTCCAGGATCCTGCCCGCGCGGTACTCGGCGGCGTCGCGGTCCAGCTGCGCCAGGATCAGGCGGGAAGCGATGCGCCTCAGGTTCTCTATCAGGGCCAGGCGTATCATTATGGGAACGGCCCACAGCTCGCCCAGCTTCAGGTGCTGTACCGCCTGGTACGCGGACACGAAACCGGCAAGGCCTTTAATATCCAGCCGGCCGTCGCCGTGGGAAACCGTCTGCATGGCGATATCGTAGACCCTGGGATACCCGGCCAGCGGGCCGCTGGTCAGCTTCGGCAATTCCCGGCTGTAGCCTTTCGGCAGGAATTTCTGCGCCAGGCGTATCTGCTCCTCGATAAGGTAGTAATTGTCCAGCAGCCAGTCCCCGGCGGGCGAGATCTTTCTTTTTGTGCTTCCGGCCTGGTTGAGCAGCTCATAGGCGCGCAGGATAATCCCCTTGTTCTCCTTGAGCCGCGACAGGAGTTTTTCCTTGCCCCTTTTAAAGCTTACGCTGTGCCTGACGGCTAGGCCGCCTGCATGCTGCCTGAATTGATCAATAGTGAAAAGTTCAGCCTTGAGGGGCAGTTCTTCGGCTATTTTTGGCGTCGGCAGGATATGGCTTAGCCGCTTCTTTACGGCCGGGATGTTGCGTTTAATGAACTGCAAAAACATCGAGTATCCTCTGGCGCAAGGGGTGAATTACGGTCACCTATATTCTATCATAGAGTTCCCGGAACAGGTTGCCGTGCTGGGAAAAAACTTTCGAACTATATGTTTTTCATTCATTGCACCACAGTTCGAATCCAGTTGACCGCTAAGTCAACTGGATTCGAACTTTTGGGGCTTACAGGGCTTCTTTGACCGCTGAAAGGAGTTTTTCGCCCGCTTGGCCGATGGTTCGGAAGAGGTCCAAAGTAAGTTCAAAAGCGGGCAGAAAATATTTTTTCCCAATGAAGGGCTTCTTGAAAAAGTTAGTTTTTGGCCCCCGTTGACTGCGCCAAATTTAGACATCGTTCGAGACTACTTTGCGCAACATCCCGAGGAATCTTTATAGATTCCACCTTCTGCCAGTAGATCTGCGGTACGGGGAAGCTTATCCGCGAGATGCCGCACGGTCGGCCACGCCGCGCGGCATCCCATGCTTGCCGCGAGAAGGGGTTCGCCCAAAAGCTCACGTAATTTTTCATGCTCGACGGAGTTCCTACCCAAAAGCTCACGTAACCCCAAATCGTCATTCCGGCGAAAGCTGGAATCCAGAAGTGACGTCAAAGGTTTCACCGGAACGATGAAAAATGCCTCGACGGGGTATGCGTG
>CAZYFL010000078.1:0-9689 GCA_964646805.1 uncultured Elusimicrobiaceae bacterium
GCCGCTGCTGCGCGTAAAGGCGGACGCAAAGAAACCCTCAGGGGGTTTCTTTGCGTCGGGGAGCTTAACTTTCTCTTCCGTAAAAAAAACTATAGCCGCCTCAGCCTATATAGAAAAACTATACCGTGAGGCAGGGCTGGACAGCTCACGGGTGACCGTCATACGACAGGGCATAAAGTTGCCGCCGGCCGCTCCGCTTCAGTCTTCTGTCCCGTTTAAGATAGGCATGATGGGCAGACTGGACCCTGTAAAAGGACACGCCTGCTTCCTGAAGGCCGCGGCGGAACTGCTGCGTTCAGGAGTCAAAGCGGAGTTTCACATAGCCGGCTATGAGGCCGGCGTAAAATACCCTGACCTGCTGAAAATAGCGGAAGAGCTGGATATAACCGCAAGCGTGGTCTTCCACGGCAAAGTGGAGTACCCCTTTAAATTTATGGCCGCCTGCGACATAGGCGTGATAGCCTCTCTTGGCAGCGAGGCGGTTTCCCGCGCCGCACTGGAATGGCTGGCCTCCGGCAGGCCGCTGATCTCAACCCCTGCCGGCAGCCTGCCGGAATATGTGAATCCTGAATGGCTGGTCTCCCCCGGCGATCACGCCGCCCTTGCCGTCAAAATAGCCGGGCTGCTCGCCGACCCCGCGAGAATAAAAATATTGGGTGAAGAAAACCGGACCCGCGCCGCACGGGACTTCTCCAGCGAAGCCTTCGCCGCCGCCACCTGTGCCGTCTTCGAGGAGGTCGTAAATGGAGAAACGGCGAAGGTTAGCGGGGGCTGTTCCCCCGCAAAAAATTTGCGCGGGGGGGGACTTGAACCCCCAAGCCGTTAGGCACACGCCCCTCAAACGTGCGTGTCTACCAGTTCCACCACCCGCGCATAGGTTTTATTTTACAGACCGTAAAAACTATCTATTAGAGAACTCCGTATATTTTACAAAATTTAATGTAAAATATGAACGATGACGGATATACTTTACATCCTGGCGGCGCTGTTCTTCCTCCTTCTTAACGCTTTCTTCGTGCTCTCGGAATTTGCGATTGTAAAAGTGCGCTTCACCCGCCTGGAAGAGCTGGCGGCCAGGGGCGTCACCGGCGCCAAAATAGCCAAAGAGGCGGTAAAAGATTTGGAGGCTTACCTCTCCACGGCGCAATTGGGCATCACCATAGCCAGCATAGGACTGGGCTGGGTAGGCGAACCGGCCGTCGCGCATTTAATCTCCCCCCTCTTCGTCTTTTCCGGCGTCAAGCTCTCGGCGGCGGCCTCACATACAATCTCCATCGCCGCAGCCTTCTCCATAATAACCGCCTTTCACGTGGTCATAGGCGAACTGGTACCCAAGAACATGGCCATCCGCACACCCGAAAAATCGGCCCTGTTGATAGCCGCCCCTTTCAAGTTCTTCCACACCGTATTTTTTGTACCGATGTGGCTTCTTAACGAAAGCGCCAACCTGGCGCTGCGCGCCCTGCGCATAAAGCCCAACCAGGAGGAGACCGTCCACTCCGACGAGGAACTGCGCATGATACTGGGGCAGTCTCAGGAACATGGAAAACTTTCGCTGGGCCGCCTGATGATGTTCGAGCACCTTTTCGATTTCGGCAAGACAAAAGTAAAGGAGGTCATGACCCCCCGCGGCGCTATAAGCTTTATAAATCTTGCCGCTCCCCCGGAGGAAGCCCTTAAGCTTATAAAAGAAAAGCGCTTTTCCCGCTACCCGCTGACGGCAGCTGACGGCGCAACAGCCGGTTACGTGCATTTCAAGGACCTTTATGACTGCCTGCTGGCCAGTTGCGCCCCGGGCCCGGATTTTCACGCTTTAAGGAGACCGATTACGGACGTCTCTGAGGAAATATCGGTGGAGCGCGCGCTGCGCGATTTCCAGCAGAAACGCATACAGCTTGCCATGGTAAAAAACGCCAAAGGAGAAACCACCGGCCTGCTGACAATGGAAGACATAGTAGAAGAGCTCACCGGGGAAATACGCGACGAATTTGATCAACCGCCAAAGCTCCTTTTAAGCAGCCTGTTGCTGCCGGAGGCCTGCCGGCTGGATCTCAGGGAAACCGGCAGATTTGAGGTTATAGAGGAAGTGCTGGCCGCTCTGTACGCGGCCTCCCCCACTTTCGATAAGGCTGAAGCTCTCAAGGCCATAATCAGGCGCGAGACTAATTTCTCAACTGCCCTGGGCCACCAAACAGCCTTTCCGCACGCCCGCCTGGCCTCGCTCTCAAAGCCGCTGCTGGCGGCAGGCAAAAGCAGGGAAGGCATTTATTTCCCTTCCCCGGACAACCAGCCGGTGAAGATAATTTTCCTTATTCTCACGCCGTTCAACGAGCCTACCCTGCAACTCAACATCCTCTCCCAACTCTCCGGGCTTATCTCAAACCTGACGCTGCGCAAACGCCTGCTGTCAGCCAAAACCCCTGAAAACCTGCTGGACATTATAAGTACCTTTGAAAACAAGGTGATGAAGTAAACAGTCTGGAATCGTAACTACTCAGGTAGACAGGATTCAGGAGCCAGAATACAGAATGGTGGAACCTTTCTCTTCGCCGGCTTTCTTATTCTGACTACTGAATTCTGACTTCTGGCTACCTGAGCAGCTATTTACCAGGACTATTTCAGGTAGACAGGATTCAGGAGCCAGAATACAGAATGGTGGAACCTTTCTCTTCGCCGGCTTTCTTATTCTGACTACTGAATTCTGACTTCTGGCTACCTGAGCAGCTATTTACCAGGACTATTTCTTTTCCGGGGTCGCGGGAGCGGCCTTGACGGGAGCCGAAACGGGGGCAGGGGCCGTTTTGGATGGAGCGGCTTTAGCGGGCGCGGCCTTCACCGGGTCCAAAACGGCGGGAGCCGCCTCCGGCCGGGCAGGGGCCGTCTGTTGCTGCAACGGATATTCCTGCACCACCGAACGGTAGCGGTTGTTCGCGCCAAAGATGGTAAGCAGCAGCGAGGTGACGGCGAACAGCGCCGCGCATCCCACCGTAAACTTCTTTATAAAAGAAGTTCCGCTTGCGGCGTTGAAGAGAGAATCCCCCCCGCCGCCGAACATCGACAGGGCGGAGCCTTTGCTGGTCTGGAAGACCACTATTGATACTATTATCACGAACGCCAGCATAACGTGCATTGTAACTATAAATGTGTACATTTTCCCTCCAGAAGAATCTGCGAGATCAACAACGCCTGATAAAAGAAGTATAAATCTTCATCAACTGCCTTTTATTTCTGCGACAGCGCCACCAACCCGGGCAGCTGCTTTCCTTCCACAAACTCAAGACTGGCGCCGCCGCCGGTTGAGCAGTGAGAAATATTTTCGGCTTTCACTTTCGCCGTCTTAAGCACGGACAGCGTGTCGCCGCCGCCCAGTATGGTGGTGGCGCCGCTCTTTGTGGCCTGGGCCATGGCGTTAGCCACTGTTATGCTGCCGCCCGCAAAAGCGGGGGTCTCAAAGATTCCGACGGGGCCGTTCCAGAATATGGTCCTAGCCGCCTTTATCTTGTCGGCGAACAGCAGTTCCGTGCGGGGACCGATATCAACGCCTGTCCAACCGTCCGGTACCGCCATGGCCTGGGTAACTTCCACCCTGGCATCCGGCTTTATCTCCCGCGCCACGCGGTGGTCCGCCGGCAGCAGCATCTCAACATTGTTGCGGTGCGCTTTCAAAATTATATTCTTTGCGTCTTCCACCTTCTCCGCCTCAAGGAGGGAATTGCCTATATTGGTGTTCTGCGCGGCTAGGAAGGTGTAGGCCATGCCGCCTCCTATTATAAGGGTATCCACTTTCTCTATAAGGCTGTAAAGCACGCTGATCTTGTCGGAAACCTTGGCCCCGCCTATGATGGCGAGGAAAGGCCGCACCGGGTTTACCATGGTCTTGTCCAGGTATTCCAGTTCCTTCTGCACCAGGAAGCCGATGGCTCCGGGGAGAAATCCGGCTATAGCCGCAGTGGAAGCGTGAGCGCGGTGCAGCGCCCCGAAAGCTTCCTGCACAAAGAACTCGCCGTGCTTCGCCAGCAGTTTCGCAAATTTTTCATCGTTCTTCTCTTCCTCGGCGTGGTAGCGCAGATTTTCCAATAGCACCATTTCGCCTTTCCCGACGGCGGCGACAACTTTGTCGGCTTCAGGGCCCGCACAATCCGGGGCGAAATGTACCTTCACCCCTGCCAGTTTTTCGAGGCGGACCGCCACGGGTTTAAGGCTGTATCTGGGTTCCGGCTTCCCCCTGGGCCTGCCCAGGTGCGCCATAAGCACCACCCTGCAGTTCCCCTCCAGCAACAGCTTAACGGTCTTCAGCGTCTCGCGTATGCGGGTGTCGTCCGTTATTACACCATCCTTCAGCGGCACGTTGTAGTCCACGCGGACCACAACATTCTTGTCCTTAAGGTGCGCGTCCTGCACTTTGGCCAGTTTTAAGACGGTCTTATTTTCCGCGGGCATAGTCAACTCCTGTCAAAATTATAAACCTTCCAAACCCTCGTCCTTTTACTTCTTCAGCATCTTTTCAAGCATCGCCTTCAGGCCGGGCCTGGTGCGCTCCTTAAGAGAGTAGTTCACACGCACAGACGGCTTGTTAAACTTCAGGTGCTTCGCCAGATCTATCGGAGTGCCGACGAGCACCAGGTCCGCGGGTATCGCGTTAATGGTGTCGTTCAGTTCCTTCATCTGACTGTCGCCATAGCCAATGGCGGGCAGTATATTTCTGAGCTGTTTGAAGTCCCGGTAGACCATTTTGATGGTACCTATAGCGTAGGGGCGCGGGTCAACTATTGTTCTGGCGCCATACTGCCTGGCGGCCACATAGGCCGCGCCGTAGGCCATGCCGCCGTGGGTCAGCGTGGGGCCGTCCTCCACCACCAGGACTTTCCTGCCCTTAACCCGGCCGTTCTCGTCTTCTATGGACACCGGGCTCTCCGCCTCTATGATCACGGCCTTCGGGTTCATCAGTTTCACTGTAGCTTTAACATTCTCAATATCTTCCGGCTTTGCGGCGTCCACCTTGTTGATGAGTACCACGTCAGCCATGCGCAGGTTGGCCGCGCCGGGATGGTACAGGGCTTCGTGGCCGGCACGCAGGGGGTCCGTCACCACTATGTGCAGATCGGGCTTGTAAAAAGGCAGGTCGTTATTCCCGCCGTCCCACAGGATAACGTCGGCTTCTTTCCCGGCCTGCTCAAGTATTTTACCGTAATCCACTCCGGCATAAACTATGTGGCCGGCCGCTATGTGGGGTTCGTATTCTTCCATCTCCTCAATTGTGCACTTGTACTTTTTCAGGTCGGCAAGGGCGGCAAAACGCTGGCAGATCTGCGCCGCCAAATCTCCGTAGGGCATGGGATGGCGTATGGCCACCACCTTCTTGCCCATTGACTTCAGCATGGAGGCTATGAAGCGCGTGGTCTGGCTCTTACCGCAACCGGTGCGCACGGCGCAGACGGCTACAACAGGTTTCTTTGACTTTATATAGGTATGGTCTCCGGAAAGCAGCTTGAAATCCGCGCCGCGGGCCAGCGCTATGGAACCCTTGGACATCACGGTTTCGAAAGCCACGTCGGAATAGGCGAACACCACTTCGTCCACCTTCAGCTTTTTGATAAGCTCCGGCATTTCCTTCTCTTCATATATCGGTATACCCCCGGGATACAGCCTGCCGGAGAGTTCCTTAGGGTACTTGCGGCCCGCTATATTAGGAATCTGATAAGCGGTAAATGCCACCACTTCGTAATCCGCGTTGTCGCGGTAACAAACGTTAAAATTATGGAAGTCGCGACCGGCGGCTCCCATTATCAGAACTCTTTTCTTGGCCATTGCTGCTCTCCTGCCCTAAAATTAAAGGCCCTTTTTTACCATCAGCAGGGCCAGGTCCACCACGCGGTTGGAATAGCCCCATTCGTTATCGTACCAGGCCAGCACCTTTATGAAGTTGCCGCCTATCACCCTGGTGCTCTTGCCGTCCACGCTGGAGCTCAGCGGGCAGTGGTTGAAGTCTATGCTGACAAGCGGCTCGTCGGAATAGCCCATTATGCCTTTCAGCGGGCCCTCGGCGGCGGCTTTCAGCGCGGCGTTAATTTCCACGGCTGTGGCGGGCTTTGACAGTAGCGCGGTAAGGTCCACCGCTGACACGTTGGGGGTGGGTATGCGTATGGCAAAGCCGTCCATTTTCCCCTTCAGCTCCGGCATCACCAGCGCTATGGCCCTGGCGGCTCCGGTGGAGGTAGGGATCATAGACAGCGCTGCGGCGCGGGCGCGGCGCAGATCCGAATGAGCCATGTCATGAATCTTCTGGTCGTTGGTGTAGGCGTGGATGGTGGTCATCAGACCTTTCTCAATGCCCCACTTGTCGCTTATAATTTTGGTGAAAGGGGCCAGGCAGTTGGTGGTGCAGGAAGCGTTTGAAACCACATGGTGAAGCTTCGGGTCGTATTTCCCGTCGTTGACGCCCATCACTATGGTAAGGTCTTCGCCTTCGGCCGGGGACGAGATGATTACTTTCCTGGCGCCGCCCCCGATTATATGGTTCTCCGCGCCTTTTACTTCCCTGCCCTTCTTGTTCACTCCGTCTTTCTTTATGGTGAACAGGCCGGTAGATTCCACCACTATCTCAACGCCCAGGCTCTTCCACGGTATAGCGCCCGGATCTTTTTCCCTGAAAACTTTTATTTTTTTCCCGTCCACGGAGATCTCATCGGCGGCAGCGGCCTTAACCTCGCCCTCAAGGCGGCCGTGCACCGAATCGTACTTCAAAAGGTAGGCGTTGGTTTCGGCGTCCGTAAGGTCGTTTATCGCGACCAGTTCCAGTTCATTATCCTTGCGGGCAAGCATAGCGCGGGCAACCAGCCTGCCTATGCGCCCGAAACCGTTAATCCCTATTTTAGCAGCCATTCAATGTCTCCCTGTAAATGCAGTCTTCGGCGCTCAGCCGTGAAGTTGATACAACAACCGGATAGTAATTGTAGCAAATTTGCCATTTGTGGTATCCGGCTGAAAAAAAGCGGCCGCTAACTGCTATAATTGTATATTGGCGACGGGTTGCGCATGAAAAAGTATTCACTGGACGAACTCATATTTTTTATGCTGGGCTTGTTCGCTTTTTCAGTGATATTCTCGGTAACCGCGGTTGAGGCCGCGCTTTTCATAACGCTGGGCCTGTTGCTCGCGAAAAAGCGGGGAGAAAAAACACTCAACGCCGTTAAACCGGCGCTGACCGGTCATCCGCTTTTCATCCCCTGGCTGATATACCTGGGCATCTGCCTGTTAACCTCGCTCACAGCATATTACCCGTTAAAGGGCCTGGGACAGCTCAACTCCGATTTTCTCAAGTATATCTGCCTTTCAACCCTGTTGCTGGCGATAAAAAAGGAACACCTCCCTAAAGTGTCTATCGCCTACGTCGCCGCCGCCGTCCTCGCCGCCTTTGCGGGGATAACGGAAGTTATCAGCGCAATAGCGGACGGAGACACAGGGATGACCCGCGCCAACGCCTTTATGAACGCTGTGCGGTACGGCGAGGTTATGTCAATAGCCTTTATGCTCATACTGAGCAGGCTGATCATTCCCGCCAGGGAAATATTTAAGAACGAACAGCTGTTCTACAAGTTGGCCGCGTTGCCTGTTTTCATCTCAATAATTTTAAGTCAGACACGAGGCTCCTACCTGGGGCTGGTTGCCGGAGTGCTGACACTGGCATATTTCACCAGCCCCTCCAGGAAAAGAGTAGCGGCCTACGTTGGAATTATGTTCGTTACCGCAGCGCTGATTATGACGACCAATCCGGTGATGCGCAGCCGCATGCTTGCGATGGCTGGAAAGAAAACCGCCGACACCTCGGAGAATTCCCCCGCTACGGCTCTCAATATCCGCATGGGACTTTGGAAACTTGGCTTAAAAATGTTTAAAGCTCACCCGCTTGTAGGCGTGGGGCCGGATAATGTGAAAAAAATATTTACCCGTTTCCAGCCGGAACAGATAGGCTATGAAAAGACCTGGGGCAGCCTGCATAACCTTTATATTCACCAGGCAACCGAGCGGGGCATATTGGGTCTGGGAGCGCTGCTGCTGCTTTTCGGCGCCATGGCCTTGTTCGCCCTAAAGCGGTTCAGGGCGGCAAAAACCCCCTATACCCTATGGGCTCTATGCGCCCTGCCTGCTTATTATCTGATGAATCTCACGGAGATCTCTTTCCAGCACGTCCACACGTCCTTCGCCATTTTCCTGGCGCTGGCTTTCTCGGCTGCGGCTGAAGAAGAGAAATTAAACTGATAGCGCGGTTTTTTTAGCCATCCCGGCGTCTTTCTGGAATATCCTGCGGAAAGTCCTTAAAATAATCCCCAAATCAAGAGCCAGCGACATATTTTTTACATAGTACAGGTCGTAATGGAGTTTCTCAACGGATTCAGCCAGGCTTGAGGTGGCGTGATAGTTTATCTGCGCCCAGCCCGTGGCCCCGGGCTTTATAAGGTGCCGCAGATGGTAATGCGGCACGCTGCGCTCAAGTATGCGCACCTCGCTCACCCACTCCGGGCGCGGCCCCACCAGCGACATTTCCCCCTTCAGCACGTTCCAAAGCTGCGGTATCTCGTCCAGCCGCGCGCCGCGCAGGAAGCGCCCCAGTTTTGTGATCCGGGAGTCCTGTGATTGCGCCTTGTAAAGCGGCCCGGCCATGCTGGCCCCCGCCACCATGGTGCGGAATTTCCAGATAATAAACCGCCTACCCAGGTGCCCCACCCTTTTCTGCACGAAGAAAACCGGGGCGCCGAAGCCGTCGTCCAGTTTAACCGCGGCGTAAACCGCGGCGGACAACGGGAGCGTCAGTATAAGGCCGGCCGCAGCCCCTGTAATGTCCAGCGCGCGCTTAAAAATCGCGTAGAACTGGTTGTTTTTATGCAGCACATTGCTCAAAAGCCAGCTGGGTTTGGCGGCGTACTCTGGCGGTATCTTGCCGTAAAGATCCTCGTAAAAATCCAGGTGGGTTATTATAGGGATCTCTTCCATCACGGCCGTGGACAGCAGCAGGCCTTCCATAGCCGGGTTGTGCTCTGCGTCTTCGGCGTCCACAACCAGCAGGTCTATCTTAGAAACCAAATCTCCACGGCGCCTGCCGTTCGGCCGCCAGCAGCGCTCTCCGCGCAAATCCGCCGCGCCGATCTCAGGCAGCTCCACCACGGAAAAACCCAGGTGGGGATTGTTGCGCAGGTCTTTCTTTATCTCCTCCACCAGCGGGTTGCCGCCAAGGAAGGCGACCTTTTGCACAAGCAGCCTTGAAAGCGCCACGCGCGTCCATATACGGCGCCACAGCGTGGCCAGTATATGCAGGAAAACTATAGTCAGAAACAGGTGGGTTTTAGGCGTGAGTCCCAGTTGCAGATAAAAAGCGTAAAACAGCGCGCTGGCCGCGGCCAGGTTCACCGCAAAGGAAATAAGGCTGGAGTTAACGAGGTTTACCAGCTTGTTTATGCGGCGGAGGTCATAAAAACCGACGACATAAAAGACCCCCGTCCAGACAGGAAGGAAAACCGAGAAGACCTTAACGTGCTGCAAAAAGAAATCGAGCGGGACCAGGCTGAAACGGCGCGCCATAAGCGCCAGCGCCAGCGCCGCGTAAAACAGCGCCGCGTCGCCGAAAAAAAGAAGAAACCTGCGCCAGCGGAATATAAACATCGATTTAGCCCGGTTTAATTATTATACAACTT
>CAZYFL010000079.1:0-9653 GCA_964646805.1 uncultured Elusimicrobiaceae bacterium
TCGCAGGCTATTCTGAATTCTGACTCCTGAATTCTGTCTACCTGAGTAGTTACTAAATTAGTATTAATTATGACCTCCAATGAAATAAAAAAACTTTTTGCGGAGCGGATAGCGGTGTTTGACGGGGCCATGGGGAGTTACCTGCAGAGCTTCGGACTTAAGGAAAGCGACTATGCCGGCCACGACGGACTTAACGAAATACTCTCCGTATCCCGCCCCGACGTAATAACCAAAATCCACGAGGATTATCTCGCCGCCGGGGCCGACTTTATAGAGACCAACACCTTCGGCGCCAATGCCGCCGTGCTCGCCGGATACGGCCTAGCCGCCCGCGTGCGGGAATTCAATCTGGCCTCGGCCCGCCTCGCAAAATCCGCTGTGGATAAATTTTCAAAAACCGGCAGGCGAAGCTTTGTAGCCGCCTCGATAGGCCCCACCAACAAAGCCCTTTTTGTCACCGGCGGCCTTAGCTTTGACGAGCTGCGCGCCATTTACCTTGAGCAACTCACCGCCCTGATAGACGGCGGCGCGGATTTGCTGCTGCTGGAAACCGCCCACGATATTTTAAACCTTAAGGCGGGACTCGCCGCCGTAAAGCTCGCCTTCAGAAAAGCCGGAAGAGAACTGCCGGTAATAGTTTCCGCCACCATGGACGAGCGCAATAAAATGCTTTCCGGCCATGATGCCGAGGCCTTCTACGCCGCCGTGGAGCATTTCCCGCTGGCCGCGCTGGGCTTTAACTGCTCAACCGGGCCCGAGGGGCTGGGCCTGCGTCTTGAGCGCCTGGCCTCTCGCGCGCAGTACCCCGTATTCGCCATGCCCAATGCCGGCCTGCCCGACGAGAACTGCCGCTATCTGCAGACCCCGCAAACATTTTCAGCCGTTATGGCCGGCTATGCCGGAAAGGGCCTGCTTAACGCGGCCGGCGGCTGCTGCGGCGCCGGTCCGGCCCATATAAAAGCTCTTGCAATGGCCGTAGAAGGCGTGAAACCGCGCGTTCCCCAGGCCGCCGCCCCCTGGGTAGTGTCGGGGGTTGAGGCCCTTTTTTACGACGAGATAGAGCCTCCGGTTATGGTGGGAGAACGTAACAATTCCATAGGCTCCAAAAAATTCCAGGATATGGTGTCCGCCGGCGACTGGGACGGGGCCGTGGCGCTTGCTAAAGCCCAGGCCGCTGCCGGGGCGCATATACTGGACGTGTGCCTGGCCAACCCCGGGCGCAACGAGCTGGAGGATGTGAAAACCTTCCTGCCCAAACTCGTGCGCGCGGTGCGCCTGCCGGTGATGATCGACACCACCGACATAGCCGTAATGGAAGAGGCGCTTAAAACCGTACCCGGCAAAGTCCTGCTGAACTCCGTCAATTTTGAATTCGGCCCGGAGAAGCCGCGCGCCGTAGCTGATTTGGTTAAGACATATGGAGCCAAGCTGGTGTTCGGCTGCATAGACGAGGATAAGAAGAACGGCCTGCCGCTGGACGCGGAGCGCAAGGTGGCCATAGCCCGCCGGGCTTACGCCTTCCTTACGGGCGAATGCGGGCTTAAAGCCGGGGATCTGATCTTTGACACACTGGTTTTCCCCGTAGCCGTGGGCGGCGGACACGCCAAAACCGCGCATGAAACTATAAAAGCTATAGGGCGGATCAAAAAAGAATTCCCCGGCGTGAAGACCGTGCTGGGAATCAGCAATGTCTCGTTCGGTCTGCCGCCGGCGTCGCGCGAAGTTTTAAACTCCGTTTTTCTGCATCATGCGGTTAAGGCCGGGCTTGATTTGGCCATAGTAAATATTGAAAAACTTAAGCGCTACGCTTCCCTCTCCGCCGGGGAGATCGCGCTGGCCGAGGACCTTATTTTCGCCAGGAAGTCCGATGCCGCGCAGGCTTTTGCCGCCCGCTACCGCGACGCTAAAAAGACCGGAAGTCTTTTTAATCGCGAGCGCGCCGCGGCCGCCCAGGATGTCCCGCCGGCGGAAAAATTGCGCCTAGCCGTGCTTAACGGCGCCAAGGCCGGCATAGAAGAGGTCGTGGCCGCCCTGCTGCAGAAAGAGTCGCCGCTGGAGATAATAAACGGCCCTGTTATGCAGGCCATGGCCGAGGTGGGCAGGCAGTTTGCCGCCGGGGACCTTATCGTGACGGAAGTCCTCCAGAGCGCCGAAGCCGCCAAGTCCGCCGTGACCGCGCTTGAGGCGGCGCTTAAGGAACAGAAGGCCCCTAAGCGCGGCCGTCTGCTGCTGGCCACCGTAAAAGGCGACGTGCACGACATAGGCAAGAACCTGGTGGAGATAATTTTTGAAAGCAATGGCTTTGAGGTGGAAGACCTGGGGGTAAAAGTGCCGCCGGAAGATATAACCGCCGCGGCCGTAAAATCCCGGCCGGACTTTATAGGGCTGTCGGGCCTGCTGGTGCGCTCCTGCGAGCAGATGACCATAACCGCGCGCGAGCTGGCCAAAGCCGGCATAAACACCCCGCTGCTGGTGGGCGGCGCAGCTCTGACCGAAAAATTTACGGCCTCAAACATAGTCCCCGGCTACGGCGGTCCGGTGTTTTATGCGAAGGATGCTATGGAAGGCCTTAATTACGTGCTGGCGCGCGTAAGCGGCAAGTCACAGGCCGGGGGGTACAAGGCACAAGGCACAAATCACAAACCGGAAAAATCGGAACCCTGCAATTCGGATGTTCTCCCACCCTCATCCTTCATCCTTCATCCTTCCTCCTTTTCCCCCACTGATATCCCCGTCCCCGCAGATCTGGAGCGGCATTTTATCGGCGAGCAGGCGCTTGAGGAGCTGTTTGAGAACCTTGATGAAGGCCTTTTCAACCTGCGCTTCCTGAAACTGAAGAAAACGCAGGAGGAGAAAAGCCGCGAAGCCGGGGAACTGCTGACCGGGATAAAAGAGGAGATTATTAAGAAGGGCCTGATAAAGGCGCGCGGCGTCTACAGGTTCTTCCCTGTGAACAGCTTAGGCAACGAGCTGAATTTTTATGACGGCGGCGGGAAAAAAACAGCCTCCTTTGATTTTCCCCGCCAGCCGGGCGGGGAGCGGCTCTGCCTTGCGGATTTTGCCGCGCCGGCGGCAGGAGGCAGGAAAGATTACGCGGCGCTGCTGGCCGTCACCTGCGGCGAGGGGGTGCTGGATTTTGCCCGACGCGAGCGCGAGGCCGGCAACTATGTCGGGTCTTATCTGGTTGAGGCGCTGGCGCTGACGCTGGCCGAGGCTTTTGCCGACGTGCTGCATTTCCGCATACGCCGGGAATGGGGCATAGCCGAGACCAGCCCCGCCAAACCGCTGCTGCGGAGCAAATACAGGGGGAAAAGATATTCTTTCGGCTATCCGGTCTGCCCCGATTTGGCCAGCCAGAAAATCCTTTTTTACCTGCTAAAGCCTGAGCCGGACGCGGGGATGAGGCTGACCGAAGGTTTTATGATGGACCCCGAGGCCTCGGTTTCAGCTATAGTTTTCCACAACCCGAAAGCGGTGTATTTTAACCTGAAAGCCGCATGAGTCGTTCCGGCATAGGACTTATTTGGGTCTTGACAACCGGAATACGTCTGCTAGAATATCGATGGATCCGCGGCCCCTATTAGTGGGTTTCTCGCGGATCCTTTCTTTTTATCTTATTTTCGGTATTCAACGCCCTTTTGGTCTATGTAGAAAGAGCGGTCATCGCGGGTTACCCTGGCCAGCCCGCCGCGAAAGCCCGCCGCCTGGCTGTACTTAAAAGCTATCACACCCTTGCCGGTTTTGTCTATGTAACCCCAGCCGCCACTGAAATTTTTAAGTACCGGAGCGAGGCCCTCGTCGAAAGAGGCGCACATGGCGAAGTTGGCCGGTATAATTTCTTTGCCTTCCTGATCTATGTAGCCGCAGCGGCCCTCCGCTTCCAGCGGCTGTGCGTGGCTTAGGTCCTCGCTGTAAGGCCCGATTGAAACATAAGGGCGCTCCTTGAAGGCTAGCGTCCGGCGGCTGATAAAGCCGTATTTATCTCCCAGCCTGGCTGTGGCGAAGCCGCCGCTGAAGGGAAAGGCTTCGGCGTAAACCGGCGGCAGGGCTTCCTTTCCCGATAGTTCGATGTAGCCGTATTTGCCGTTTACCTTAACGCGGGCCAGGCCCTCGCTGACGGGATAAATTTCTTCGTAAACGCCGCCGCGGAATTCGCGCTCACCCTTGAGAAGCAGCCCCCAGCGGCCATCCTTTTTTGCCGGCGCGGCGCCCTCCCTGAAAGGCAGCAGTTCCTCGTATTCAAAAGGGACGACGGTTTTGCCGGCTTTGTCCACGCAACCCCAGAAGCCGCGGGCCTTTGCCGGGGCGCAACCCTCGCTGAAAGAACCGGCGGACTGGTAACGGGGCGGGATTGTTTTTTTGCCGGCCTTGTCTATAAAACCGTATTTTGCGCCGTCGCGCACAAGCGCCAGGCCATCGCTGAATGGCTCGGCGTAGTCGTAACGGGCCGGAATCAACAGCTTTCCGCCGGGGGCCGCATAGCCCCATTTACCGCCGGAATTATAAGGGATAAGCTCCTGAGATCCGGCAATACCCGGCAACGCCGGCAATATCATCACATAAATCAAAAATATCTTTCTCATCTCAACCTTCGGGCGACCACCCCGACAAAGATTGTATATAATAATTGCTGGGAGATAATTATGAAAAAACGAATAGCGGTTTATCCCGGCAGTTTTGATCCGGTCACCTTCGGCCACCTGGACATCATAGACAGAGCCGCAAGAATTTTTGACCACATCATAGTCGGCGTCTTTGTGCACAGCTCTAAAAAACACATGTTTTCCCCTGAGGAACGGGCGGCAATGCTTAAGACCGCCCTTAAAGGAAGGAAGAATGTTACGGTGGACTGCTTTGCCGGGCTGCTGGTTGACTATGTAAAAAAGAAAAAGACAGGCGTTGTGATCAGGGGCCTGCGCGCTATTTCGGACCTGGAATACGAGTTCCAGATAGCGGCCATAAATCGCACTCTGTCCCCGGGCATAGAAACCGTTTTCTTCATGCCGCGCCAGCGCTACACCTACCTTTCGTCCAGCGTGGTGCGCGACATAGCCCATTTCAAAGGCGATGTCTCAAAACTGGTTCCCCCGCATGTGGCTAAAGCTATAGCAGCCAGAAAAATCATTGTTCGCTGCCCTCATCCTTGAATGCTTCCAGCTTAAGCTTGCCCTCGGCGTCTTTTTTAAGCACTTCTATTTTGCGTTTTATTTCTTCAAGTTTAACGGAAAGTTCTTTTGCAATGGTTACCCCTTCCTCAAACAGGGAAAGGGATTCCTCTATGGGCGTATTCTCATCCTCAAGCTTACCCACTATTGCTTCAAGCTTCTCAAGTTTTTCTTCAAAACCGCCCGCGTTGGATTTTTTTACCATAAAGTCTCCTGTTCAGGCCCGCCTCCGCCCATGTCTTTCGGCTTTTTTTTCTTATCCGCGCAGTTGCCTGCAACACCAGCGGCGCTTACCACATCCGCTTCAGCCTTACCCTCAGCGAACTGCAGCGACAGCCTTTCGCCTACGGCCAGCATTGCAGCCGCCTTAACCGCCTTGCCCTGCATGTTCTTTACTATGGCGTAGCCTTTTCTGAGCGGGAACAACGGGCTGAAGGCCTTCAGTTTTTCGGTCTGCAGATTAAGTTTTTCCCCTGCGCGGCGAAGCCGGTCGCTAGAAGCGTAAAAAAGCCCCTCGGTCGCGTCGTCCAGCCTGCGGATGGGCCGCTCAATGAGGACCAGCGGGTTTACCATAGGCCGGCTTGAGATCAGTCTATGAAACCTGCCCAGGAGACTCTCGTAATAAATGCGCAGACTCTGTAGCAGCCGCTTTTTCAGCCCGGCGATGTTAGCCGCCAGTTCCACCTTGCTTTTTACCACAAGCTCGGCCGCGGCCGAAGGCGTGGGAGCGCGCATATCGGCCACGAAATCGGCGATGGTAAAATCCGTCTCATGGCCCACGCAGGAAATGACCGGGATCTTTGAGCCGGCTATGGCCCGCGCTACGATCTCCTCGTTAAAGGCCCAGAGATCTTCCATAGAGCCGCCGCCGCGCCCGACCAGCATCACGTCTATTTCAGGAAAATTATCGTTGAGGTCTTTTATGGCCTGGGCTATCTCTTCCTTTGAACCCTGCCCCTGCACCTTCACCGGGGCGATTATTATGTGCATGTTGGCGTAGCGCCGCTTGAGTATGGAAAGAATGTCGCGTATGGCCGCGCCGGTAGGCGAGGTGACCACGGCAATTTTCTGCGGGAGGGCAGGGAGGGGACGCTTGCGGGCCTGGTCAAAAAGTCCTTCGGACTGTAATTTTTTCTTAAGCTGTTCAAAGGCCAGTTGAAGCGGGCCTATGCCGGCTGGAACGACCTCCTTCGCCATCAGCTGGTACTTGCTCTGCTTGTCGTAGGCGGTGATATTTCCGCGCACGCGCGCAAGCAGGCCGTTCCGCAGTTCGAATTTAAGATTGGAAGCGAAACCGCGGAACAGCACTCCGGAGATATTGGAATTGGCGTCCTTCAGGTCAAAATAGATATGCCCCAGCGAAGAGACTTTCAGCCCGGAGAACTCCCCCTCCACCCAGACTTCGCGGAAAGAGGTCTCAAGCAGACGCTTTATGCCCTGGCTGAGTTCACTGACGGAATAAATTTTGGGCTCCGTCATTTTTCCCCGCGCTGTCTCTTTAAGCGTTTGCCTATTTCTATCTCAAAGCCCTGCGCGGCGGGCCGGTAGAATATTTTCGGGTCCGGCAGATATTCCTGCTTCACATAATGGTTCTCAAAATCGTGCGGGTACTTGTAGTCCTTTCCGTGGCCGAGCGCCTTGCCGTCCCTGGAGCCATCGCGCAAATGTATGGGCACGGCGCGCTCCACGCCGCTATTCACCTCAGCCTGGGCCTCGTTAACGGCCAGATAGGAGGCATTGGACTTGGGCGAGCAGGCCACATAGATAGCCGCCTGCGCCAGTATGATACGCGCCTCCGGCATGCCCAGCGCCTCGGCCGAGTTGAAAGCGCTTTGCGCCATAACCAAAGCCATCGGGTTGGCGTTCCCCACGTCCTCTGAGGCGCATATCAATATGCGCCGCGCGACGAAGCGGGGGTCCTCGCCGGCCTCCAGCATCTTGGCCAGCCAGTAGACGGCGGCATCCGGATCCGAGCCGCGCATGCTCTTTATAAAAGCCGAAATATGGTCGTAATGCTCGTCGGAACTGCGGTCGTAGCGCAGGCTCCGGCGCTGTATTGATTCTCTGGCCGCCGTCTCGTCTATCAGGCGCCGGCCGTCGGGCCCGGGCAGCGTGGTTACCACGGCCAGTTCAAGGGCGTTTAAGAGGCGGCGCGCGTCTCCGGAAGAATTCTCCACAAGGTAGCGCTTCGCCTCCGGCGTCACCTCCGGCTTGAGGTCGTTCAGGCCGGCCTCGGACGTAAGCGCCCGGTCAAAAATGATGGAAAGGTGACTGGTGTCCAGCTGCTTGAACTCCACCACTATGAACCGGGACAGCAGCGCCTGGTTGATATAGAAAAAAGGATTCTCCGTGGTCATGCCGATAAGGATGATCTCTCCCTTTTCCACGGAAGGCAACAGCACGTCCTGCTGCGTGCGGTTGAAATGGTGTATTTCGTCAAGTACCAGCAGCACACGCTGGTTTTGGGCCAGACCGCTGCCCAGCCTGCGGGAGAACTCTATTATTTTTTTAAGGTCGGCCACGCCGGCCATCACGGCGTTCAGGTCGAAGGTTTTGGCGTTGGCGCGGGAGGCTATGTAGCGGGCCAGGGCAGTTTTGCCGGACCCGGGCGGGCCGAAGAAAACGGCGGATTTCAGATTGTCGGATTCTATGGCGCGGCGCAGCAGCTTTCCCTGGCCCAGTATATGTTCCTGGCCGGAGAAGTCGGCCAGGTTCCTGGGCGCCAGACGGGCTGCCAGCGGGGAATAAACCGGCCCTCCCTCAAGCTCCGGCATTTCCTGTTTTTCGGAGAAAAGTGAATCAGGCATGCCGGTTATTTCGCGTTCCCTGTTTTCCTCTCCAGGGTTTTCGCCAGTTTTTCAACCAATTCCTCAACTTTCTTTGAGTCAGCCTCGCGGTCAGTTTCAGATTGTTGCCTTAAATTGTAAAGCTCCACGGCAAAATCGTAGGCGGCCAGTATGGCGAGCTTTGAGGAATCCACTATATTAAGCTTTTCCTCTATTTTACCGATCTTCTCTTCAACCTGGCCCACAATCGCGCTCATCTCAAGGGGGGTAAGACCGTCCACAGACGGGAATTTTATCACGCGGCCCCTGATCCTGGTTTCAAAATCGTTATTCTGCATCGTCATCCCCGAACAGGCCCGGCTGCAAATCGTTGGTTTTTTCTATCCTGGCGCAGATGCGCTCAAGGCGGCGGCGCATTCTGGTCTTAAAATCTGCCAACTCACGCACAGCCGCGGTATTTGAGGCGGTCTTACTGCGGGCGGCGCCAAGCAGTTCCACCTGCTTGCTCAGCGCTTCGTTCTCCTCTTGAAGCCTGCCTATAAGTTCGGAAGCGCCGTTTACCAGTTCCTCAAGGCGCTTTATGCGGTTGTGCATGCCTAAATTATAGTAAAAACCTTCCCCGTAGGGGGCAAAGGCGGAATGTTCCTTCAAATTATCGTGCAACGTCCCCGAGCACCCGTATTGTGCAATTTTTGGTAACTGCTCAGGTAGCCAGTAGTCAGAATACAGTAGTCAGAAGTCGGGAATGAGAACGTCGGCGATGAAAAAAGCTCCACCATTCTGAATTCTGGCTCCTGAATTCTGTCTACCTGAGTAGTTACAATTTTTGCGTGAATTCAAAGGCCAATCCACAGATTGATGGCGGAGTAATTTACGCTCGGATGCACCGTGTGACGGGGAGAGTCTTTCTCCCTGGTCAGCGTTATCAGGCCGTGTTTTGAAAGAACGTTTACGTCCTTTAAAACACACGGGAAACTGCGCTCCGCCAGCTTGGCAAGCGAGTAGATGCTTCGGGGCGACTTCTCCTTGATTAGATGTATCAGGGCCAGGCGCTTAGGCGTCAGGAAGTTCCTCACGGCCTCCAGGCTTGTGAAATAAGCGCCTTTTATAGGCTTGAATGGAGTCCGCTTGTGCGCGGCCTCAAAGGCCCGCCCAAATTCATTCATGGCATCCTTCTCGCTCTTGATACCGATTGTCATTACTTTCATTTTAATCACCCCCGTCTTTCTTTCAGTTGCGCAACATTTCTCTGAAAATCTTCAATCAACCGGCTGATATCAACAAAGACATAGGCGCTCTCTGCTCCGTTGTTGTGTTTATGGGGGCCCTTGGGATGGTGGTTGTCGTAAAGCAGCACGGGGCGGTCGTGGCCCCGGGGGATAAACGCCAACCGATATCGTACGCCTTCCGGATGCCTCGTTCCCACGGGAATTTTCCATATAACCAACTCCAGAATATCTCCGTCCGTATCGGTCAACTTTTGTTTCAGAAGCAGGACGGCCTTCATATAGCTATATGATACATCACAGAGTATATATTGTCAAGTATGAGAGGAGTCGGGAAAAACACATGTCAACAGCCCGCGCGGCATATTGTTATTCAGCCAAAGAGAAGCGCTGAATAAACGGTGGGGGAATTTCAAGAGAATTAGGTAACTACTCAGGTAGACAGAATTCAGGAGTCAGAATTCAGAATAGCCTGC
>CAZYFL010000080.1:0-9535 GCA_964646805.1 uncultured Elusimicrobiaceae bacterium
ATTATTCTATTATCTCCGCCACAACGCCCGCGCCCACTGTATGGCCGCCTTCGCGGATAGCGAAGCGCAGGCCCTTTTCCATGGCGATAGGCGTGATCAGTTCTATAACCACTTCGGCGTGGTCGCCGGGCATGATCATCTCAACGCCGGCCTTCAGCTCAACGCTGCCGGTCACATCCGTGGTCCGGAAATAGAACTGCGGTTTATAGCCCTTGAAGAACGGCGTGTGACGGCCGCCCTCGTCCTTGGTCAGTATATACGCCTCGCCCCTGAATTTCTTGTGGGGCGTGCAGGTCTTAGGGGCGGCTATTACCTGGCCGCGCTCTACGTTTTCCTTGTCTATGCCGCGCAGCAGGATGCCGATATTGTCGCCGGCCATAGCTTCGTCCAGGAGCTTCCTGAACATCTCAAGGCCGGTCGCCACCGATTGCGCCGTGTCCCTAAGGCCGACTATCTCCACCGGGTCGCCCACATGGATGGAGCCGCGCTCTACGCGGCCGGTAGCCACGGTGCCGCGCCCGGTGATGGAGAACACGTCTTCAACAGCCATAAGGAAAGGCTTGTCGGTTTCGCGCTTCGGTTCCGGTATCGCGCTGTCAAGAGCCTCAAGCAGTTTCAGGATGGCGGGTTCGCCCAGGGGTCCCTGGTCGCCTTCCATAGCCTTCATTGAAGAGCCGCGGATCACCGGGGTGGTGTCGCCGGGGAATTCGTATTTATTAAGCAGATCCCTGACTTCAACTTCAACCAAGTCCAACAGTTCGGCGTCGTCCACCAGGTCGCACTTGTTAAGGAACACTACCAGGTTCGGGACGTTCACCTGGCGGGCAAGCAGCACATGCTCTTTGGTCTGCGGCATGGGGCCGTCGGCCGCCGACACCACCAGTATCGCTCCGTCCATCTGGGCGGCGCCGGTGATCATGTTCTTGATGTAGTCGGCGTGGCCGGGACAATCAATGTGCGCATAATGGCGCTTCTCCGTTTCGTATTCCACATGGGATACGGCGACGGTCAGAATCTTTGACGCATCGCGTACCACGCCGCCCTTGGCGATTTCGGCATATAACATCTCCCGGGCCAGACCTTTCCTGGAGAGTACCCTGGTCAGCGCCGCTGTAAGCGTGGTTTTGCCGTGGTCAACGTGGCCGATGGTGCCTACGTTCACGTGGGGCTTTTTCCTGTCAAACTTCGCTTTTGCCATAATAATCTCCTTATAACAACAAGTTAAGGTTTCAAGGTAGAGATAAAGCGAGAAGTTACGGTCACTTTACCTGCCATGTCTGCTTTATTTAGCCGCTTCAGCCGCCGCGCTGCGCGTCTCCACGACGCCCCTGGCGATAGCGGCAGGGACTTCCTCATAGTGGCTGGGCTCCAGGTTGAAGCTGGCACGGCCCTGCGAGATAGACCTGACTATGGTGGCGTAACCGAACATCTCGGACAGCGGCACGCTGCCGCGCACGAAGCGCGCGTTACCGCGGCTGCCCATTTCGGAGATCTTGGCGCGCCTGGAACTCAAATCTCCTATAACGTCGCCCATATTGACTTCCGGGGTGAGCACTTCCACTTTCATGATGGGTTCCAGCAGATAGGCGCCGGCTTTGCGGCAGGCATCCTTAAATGCCATGGCGCCCGCTATCTTAAACGCGATTTCGGACGAGTCTACGTCGTGGAACGAACCGTCGAACAGCGTCACTTTTATATCCACCACAGGGAACCCTGCCAGCACTCCGGAGTCCAGCGCCTCGCGGCAGCCTTTTTCCACGGCGGGGATGAATTCCTTGGGGATGCGGCCCTGCTTGATGTCGTCCACAAATTCAAAACCCTTGTTCATTGCCTGCGGCTCCACCTTGAGCCATACATGGCCATACTGGCCGCGTCCTCCGGACTGGCGGATGAACTTGCCTTCCTGTTCCACCGCTTTCTTTATGGATTCGCGGAAAGCGACCTGCGGGCGGCCGACATTGGCCTGCACGTTAAACTCGCGCTTAAGACGGTCCACGATGATATCCAGGTGGAGTTCGCCCATGCCGGAGATGATGGTCTGCCCGGTCTCTTCGTCGGTCTTTATGCGGAAAGTCTGGTCCTCCTCAGCGAGCCTGCCCATAGCAATGCCCATCTTCTGTTCGTCTTCCTTGGATTTGGGCTCAATGGAGATGGAGATGACCGGCTCGGGGAAGTTTATACCCTCAAGAACCAGGGGGTGATCGGGGTCGCAGATGGTTTCGCCCACGGTGGCGCTCTTGATGGCCACAGTGGCGGCTATGTCTCCGGCGCCGATCTCTTTTATCTCTTCGCGCTTATTGGCGTGCATACGCAGGATGCGGCCAATGCGCTCCTGTGTCTTCTTGCGGCCAAAGTAGACGGTGTCGCCGGGTTTAAGCGTACCGGAGTATACGCGAAAGAACGTCAGCTTGCCCACGAAAGGGTCGGGTTGTATCTTGAAAAGCAGGGCGCAGAAAGGCTCTTTGACGTCGGCCTTGCGCTCAACTTCCTCGCCGGTGTTGCCGTCTATGCCTTTTATCGCCGGCACGTCAAGAGGAGAGGGCAGATAGTCTATAACCGCGTCGAGCATGGGCTGCACGCCCTTGTTCTTGTAGGACGAACCGCACAGCACGGGAAAGAATTTATTCGCGAGGGTACCGCGGCGGATGGCCCCTTTCAGTTCGTCCCCGGAGAAATTATGATCGCCGGCCAGGTACTTCTCCATGATCTTTTCGTCGAAATCGGCCAGCTTCTCCACGAGCAGATCGCGGTATTTCCTGGAAAGCTCCGCCATGTCCGCGGGTATCTCAATCTCGTTAAACTCAGCGCCCAGATCGTCGCCGGTCCAGATCAGAGCTTTCATCTTGACCAGATCCACAATGCCCTTGAAAGTTTCGGTCACGCCTATCGGGAGCTGTATGGGCGAGGCGTTCGCGCCCAGCTTCTCTACTATTGATTCGGCCGACATATAGAAGTCCGCGCCTATGCGATCCATCTTGTTGATATAGGCCACGCGGGGCACGTGGTATTTGTCTGCCTGGCGCCACACAGTCTCGGACTGGGGCTCCACGCCCTGCACGCCGTCAAACACGGTAACCGCGCCGTCAAGCACACGGAGCGAGCGCTCCACCTCAGCGGTGAAGTCCACATGACCCGGGGTGTCTATGATGTTTACGGTATAGTCCTTCCATTGGGTGCTGATGGCGGCTGCAGTGATGGTTATGCCGCGCTCCCGCTCCTGGGGCATCCAGTCGGTAGTGGTGGTGCCGTCGTGCACCTCGCCGATCTTATGGGACTTGCCGGTGTAATAAAGGATGCGCTCCGTGGTGGTGGTTTTGCCCGCATCTATATGGGCGATGATGCCGGTGTTGCGGACCTTGTTCAGGTTGAATTCTGACATAGTTCTATAGTATTTGAGAGCTGAAGCGCCGCCGCTACCAGCGGTAATGCGCGAAGGCCCTGTTGGCTTCCGCCATCCTGTGGGTATCCTCGCGCTTCTTGAAGGCGGCGCCCTCTTTCTTGTAAGCGAGCAATAGCTCTTCCGCCAGGTGTTCCGCCATAGGGCGGCCCTTGCGGTCGCGCGCGGCGCCCAATATCCAGCGCATCGCAAGCGTCGCGCTGCGGGCCGGCCGCACTTCTATGGGCACCTGGTAATTGGCTCCGCCCACGCGGCGGGCCTTGACCTCAAGCAGGGGGCGTACGGTCTCAATGGCCCTGGTGAAGATCATTAAAGGGTCTTCTTTGGTCTTTTCTTTGATTATCTCAAGAGCGCCGTAGACGATACGCTCGCCCACCACTTTCTTGCCCTGAAAATTCATCCTGTTGATCAGGCGGGCCAGCAACACTGAATTAAATTTGAAATCCGGCGGCGGCGCATCCCTTCTTTCGCGGGGTTTTAAACCTTTTCTTGGCATAGTGTTGTTCCAGTCCTTTCTTGCGTTGGCTGCGACATCCGCTGTTATTTCGCAACTGCTCAGGTAGTCAGAATTCAGAATGGCGGAAACTTTCTCGTTGCCGGCGGTCTCATTCTGGCTCCTGAATTCTGACTTCTGGCTACCTGAGTAGTTACGTTATTTCTACATCAATTACATTACTTCCTGGATTCCGTCTTGCCGCCGGGCTGCTTCACGCCCTTGGGGCGCTTTGTGCCGTAGCACGAGCGACTCTGCATCCTGCCTTCCACGCCGGACGCGTCAAGCGCGCCGCGTATAATGTGGTAGCGCACACCGGGCAGGTCTTTCACGCGGCCTCCGCGCACCATCACTATGGAGTGTTCCTGCAGGTTGTGCCCCACACCCGGTATATAGGCGGTGATTTCATGTTTGGAAGTAAGCTTCACGCGAGCCACCTTACGCAGGGCCGAGTTGGGCTTCTTGGGTGTGGTGGTATACACCCTGGTGCAGACGCCGCGGCGCTGCGGGCATGACATGAGGGCGGGAGCCTTGCTGGACTTCTTCAGGGTGTTCCGTCCGTATCTGATAAGCTGGTTAATTGTAGACATAAAAAGCGGCAACCGCTACTCCTCCTTATTCTCTTCCTCTTCGTCAGCCAGCTTGCGCGTGGCAAAACCGCTGCCGGCAGGCACCAAATGTCCTATTATAACATTTTCCTTGAGGCCTTTCAAATTATCGATCTTGTTGGTGGTTGCCGCATCAGTAAGCACACGGGTAGTCTCCTGGAAGCTGGCGGCCGAGATAAACGACTCCGAGGCCAGCGAAGCCTTGGAAATACCCAGCAGCACCGGCTCGCCCTGCGCGGGGTCGTGCCCGGTTGAAGCCGCTTCCAGGTTTTCCGCTTTGAAACCGGCCTTGTGGACTATCTCGCCTTTGAGGAGCGAGGTTCCGCCCGGCTCGGTCACCTTCACATTGGACAGCATCTGGCGCACTATGATTTCAATGTACTTGTCGTTTATGTTGACGCCCTGCAGCCTGTAAACTTCCTGGATGGCGTCCACTATATAATTCTGCACTTCCTTCACGCCTTTTACGGACAGCAGGTCGTGCATGTCCACGGCGCCGTCGGTTAGCGCCTCGCCCACTACCACGCGGTCGCCTTCGTAGACTACCAGGTGCTTGCCGTAGGGTATGGGGTTGGACTCTACCTGGCCGGTTTCTTCGTTCTTCACGGAGACCTCAACAAGGCCCTTGGCGGTGGTCCCGAGGGACACCAGGCCTTCAATCTTCGTGATAATGGCGGCGTTCTTGGGCCTGCGCACCTCGAACAGTTCGGCCACGCGCGGCAGTCCGCCCGTGATATCCTTGGTCTTGGCAGTATCGCGGTGTATCTTTGCTACGACGTCGCCTTTCTTAACTTCCTCGCCCTGCTCAACTATGATGATGGTGTCGGTAGGCAGGGTATGCGATCCGACAAGCTGCGAACCGTGTTCCACGACTATGCGCGGGTTGCGCTTTGTGCCGCGGTGCTCAATGATCTTGCGTTCAATAATGCCGGTGACCTTGTTGCGTTCTTCGTGGAGCGTAACGCCTTCCTTGATGTCCAGATACCTGGCTTTACCGTCGTGTTCGGTGATTATGGGCACGGTATGCGGATCCCACTCGGCTATCAGAGCTCCGGCTTTCAGGGCCGCCTTGTCGGAGATATGCAGGCGCGCGCCGTAGCTGATCTTCAGGTCTTCGGACGGGAATTTCCTGGCATCGGAGTAATTTATATGGATGATGGCGCCGCGGGAGATGACGATGATGTGTCCGTCGCGGTTCTTCACGGTCTTGACGTCCCTGAACACGGCCTTGCCTTCGGCTTTGGCTTTGGCCTCGGACTTCTCAAGTACGCGGGACGCGGTACCGCCGATGTGGAACGTGCGCATCGTCAGCTGCGTGCCGGGTTCGCCGATGGACTGCGCGGCGATGATGCCGACGGCTTCTCCGTTTTCCACCTGGTAGCCGGTGGCCAGATTCTGACCGTAGCACTTTGCGCAGATGCCTGTTTCGGCCTCGCAGGTGAGCACTGAGCGGGTGAACACGCTCTCCACCTTATCTTTCTCTATGGCCCTGGCCATCCCGGGGGTGATCATTTCGCCGCGCTTTACTATAACATTGCTCTTACCTTCAACATCGGTAACCTTGACGTCTTCCAGCGCCACGCGGCCGGTTATTCTATCGGTAAGGGGTTCTATTATTTCATCGCCGCTCACCAGCGCCTTCAACTCCACGCCATTGATGGTTCCGCAGTCCTGGCTGGTGATGACCACGTTGTGTGCCACGTCAACCAGGCGGCGCGTCAGATAGCCGGCGTCGGCGGTTTTCAGGGCGGTATCGGAAAGACCTTTGCGTCCGCCGTGCGTTGAGATGAAGTATTCCAGCACGGTGAGGCCTTCGCGGAAGTTGGAGAGGATGGGATTCTCTATGATCTCGCCCACGCCTCCGGTCAGCTTCTTCTGGGGCTTGGCCATAAGACCGCGCATACCGGCCAGCTGTTTAACCTGCTGGCGGGAACCGCGGGCGCCGGAGTCGGCCATCATGAAGATGGCGTTGAAGCGGGGTTCGTTCACGTTGTATATCTTCTTCTCCTGCTTCTGCATTTCATCGAACATCATGTCGGCGACCTTATCGCTGACGTGCGTCCAGATGTCGATAATCTTGTTATAGCGTTCGTTCTCGGTTATCACGCCGTCTTTGGCCTGACCTTCGATGTCGCGCACCTGTTTCTGGGCGCGGGTTATCAGGCCGGCCTTATCCGCGGGCACTGACATATCCGCGATGGAGATGCTCAGGCCGGACAGCGTACAGTAATGGAAGCCGAGATTCATCAGACGGTCCAGAAGGAGCACCGTTTCATGGTGTCCCACTTCCGGATTTTTATAGCACTCGTCCACCAGGGTTGAAAGGTCTTTTTTGCCGATGACCTTGTTATATTTCTTCTGGTCCAGGTTCTTAGGCAGACTGTCAAAGAAGATTAACCGGCCCACGGTAACGTAATCTTTCCAGTCGGCGGGCTTCAGCCAGGCCCTGGTTTTTTTGTCGTAGTCAACCGAATTCGCGGAACCGGTGGCGTTGAGGCTGCGCACCTTGATCTTGGCGTGCAGATCCACGATGCCGTGCTGGTTGGCAGTCAGGGCCTCTTCCTTATCGTTGAAGAACTTGCCTTCGCCGTCCTCGCCCAGCTTTATTTTGGTTAGATAGTTGATGCCCAGCACCATGTCGTGCGAGGGGTTGGCTATCGGGCGGCCGGAAGCCGGCAACAGGATATTGTTGGTGGCCATCATCAGCATGCGCGCTTCCATCTGCGCTTCCTGGCTGATGGGCACGTGCACGGCCATCTGGTCGCCGTCGAAGTCGGCGTTGAATGCGGCGCAGGTGAGCGGGTGCAACTGTATGGCAAGACCTTCTATAAGCACCGGCTCAAAGGCCTGTATACCCAGACGGTGCAGCGTCGGGGCGCGGTTCAGCATTACGGGATGCTTCCTGGTGACGCGTTCCAGAATATCCCAGATCTCGTTGTCGGCGTGCTCCATCTTTTTCTTGGCAACTTTAAGCGTGATATTTTCTTTCTTTATGAGCTCCGCGAGCACGAACGGCTTGAACAGTTCAAGCGCCATTTCCTTGGGGAGGCCGCACTGGTTCAGCTTGAGGTGAGGACCGACAACGATGACGGAGCGGCCGGAATAATCCACGCGTTTACCTAACAGGTTCTGTCGGAAGCGGCCCTGCTTTCCTTTAAGAATGTCCGAGATGGATTTCAGCGGCCTGTTGGCCGCTCCGAGCACCACCTTGCCTCGCGCGCCGTTCTCTATGAGGGCGTCCACGGCTTCCTGCAGGAGGCGCTTTTCGTTGTAGATCATCACCTGCGGGGCGCGCAGCGCCTCGATATGTTTAAGGCGGTTGTTGCGGTTGATGATGCGGCGGTAAAGATCGTTGAGATCGGAGGTGGCAAAGCGGCCGCCTTCAAGGGGCACGAGCGGGCGCAGGTCCGGCGGCAGCACGGGCAGCACGGTCATGATCATCCACTCGGGGCGATTGTTGCTGGCTTGAAAACCCTCAAGTATCTTAAGGCGCTTTATGGCCTTGGAGCGGTCCGCGTCGTTCTTTATGGCGGCTAGTTCCTTCTGCAGGCGGTCTATCTCCACCTTCATATCTATGTTGTCAAGGAGGTGCTGTATGGCGTTGGCGCCTATGCCGACTTTTATTTTTGAATATTTTTTCTTTACTTCGTTCAGCTGTGTTTCGGTGAATACCTCGCCGCGCTTGTACTCCACGCGGCCGGTCACGGGGTCCATGGTGTCGTCCAGCACGACGTAGGCGGCGTAATATACGACCTTCTCAAGGTCGGTGGGGCGCATATCTAAAATTATGCCTATGCGGGACGGGCTCTTGCGCAGGAACCAGATATGGGCCACGGGGCAGGCCAGGTCTATATGACCCATGCGTTCGCGCCGCACTTTGGCCTCGGTCACTTCCACGCCGCAGCGATCGCAGACCACTCCCTTAAACTTAACCCAGCGGTATTTTCCGCAGGCGCACTCGTAGTCCTTGGAGGGTCCGAAAATCCTTTCGCATAACAGGCCGTCCCGCTCGGGCTTGAGGGTGCGGTAATTAATGGTCTCGGGCTTTTTAACCTCGCCGAAGGACCAGGCGCGTATCTTCTGAGGGCTGGCCAGCCCTATCTTTATGCCGTTGAAGGCGCCGTAATTAAGTTCCTTGGCTTTCTTCCTGGTCTTCCCCGCGTTAAACAAATTCCTGGCTTCCGAGATCATGTCCATAGTTTGTTCTCCGGTTGCTTTTCAGTTATACCTACGCCTTCGCCGCCGCCCTCTTCTTTACAGCGGGCCTCTCCGCGGACTCCTCGGGCCTGGAGGCTCCGGGACGTTCGGTATTGAGCAGATCCACTTCCAGCGCCAGGGCCTGCAATTCCTTCACAAGCACCTTGAAGGATTCGGGCACGCCGGGCTGAGGCGGGAAGTCGCCTTTTATTATGGCTTCATACATCTTGGTCCTGCCGGTGAAGTCGTCGGACTTCACCGTCAGCATTTCCTGCAGAGTGTACGCGGCGCCGTAGCCTTCCAGCGCCCAGACTTCCATTTCGCCGAAGCGCTGGCCGCCGAACTGGGCCTTGCCTCCCAGCGGCTGCCTAGTGATGAGGGAGTATGGGCCGGTAGAGCGGGCGTGCACCTTATCTTCCACCAGATGGATGAGTTTCAGGATGTAGAGATAGCCGATAGTGACTTTTTCGTGGAAAGCCTCTCCGGTGCGACCGTCATAGAGTTTTATGCGGCAGTAGTCGTCCGGCAGGTATTCCTCTCTTACGCCCCTGGCCTTAAGGTGGTCCTTGGCGAGTTGTACCATCTGGATAACTCCAGGCTTTTCCGCGCCCGGATGCTTCTCAATATCGTTCAGCACGTCGTCAATGGTTATCCCGCCGCGCTTTTTGCCGCGTGTCCTATCCCAATATTTCCAATATCCTTTGTTGTCCTCAGCCGCGCCGTCAAAGACGGGGCAGGCCATCTGGGTGTCCAGATGTTTACCGGCCCAGCCCAGCATAGTCTCCAGGATCTGGCCGATGTTCATGCGGGAGGGCACGCCCAGCGGGGACAGCACAACGT
>CAZYFL010000081.1:0-9494 GCA_964646805.1 uncultured Elusimicrobiaceae bacterium
ATCTCCGGCTCAAGTTTCAACATAGTTTCAGGGACCGACGCCTGGACATTTTCTCACGCGAACCTGGAATCCGCCCTCGGTTCCGGGAAGTATTACGTGCTCCAGGTCAGGGCTGTGGACAGGGCCGGCAACTCCCAGAATGGATTTGTGGATATTGCATCTTCCCGCACATTTGTGTGGGATAAAACCCCTCCGGTTTCGTCTATAATTCAGCCGCTGGACCTCGGCAAATACAGGCCGGACAATCTGACCGGCTCCGTCGCGCTCAACGGCGCCGCTTCCGACCCGGTCCTGCCTTTCATCTCCGACCGTGTCAATAAGGTGCAAGTTCATGTGAGCTATCTTGAAGGCGACACGACTCATTACTGGACCGGATCGGTCTTCAGCACCTGGACTGTCACTTTTGACGGCGCCTGGCAGAACGCAATAGGTACGGAAACCTGGCGCTATCCCTTTGACGGAGCCAACTGGGTTTCGGACAAGGAATATACCCTGCGCGTGAGGGCCTTTGACAAGGCCGAACCTATGGATGCCAAAGGCGGCAACGAGCAGAATCCCTGGACGGTGCGCACTTTTACCGTGGACGGCACCCCGCCGATTTCCAGGGTTTCCACCCCCACGGCCGGAAGCTATATACAGAGTACGCTTCCCCAACTCTCCGGCACCAGCTATGGCGGGACTTCCGCTCTGCGATCAGACTCTACCGGCCTGAAACTCAGGATATATTATATCTCCGGCGCCGACACCTGGTACTGGAAGGGAACTACGGCCCTGGGCTGGAGTTCTCCCACTGTTGTGGAGTTGCCCGTTGATTTTACCGCCTCGGCCTCCACTATCACCTGGTCGTATCCGCCGGTGGGTTACGATATGCCGGCGATCTCCGTCCATAACCAGGTATACAACGTATCCATAGCCGGCCTAGACCAGTCCGGCAATCAGGAATCCCCCGCGGCCATAGCCGTTACCTCCGACTTAAATTATCCGGTTGTCACCATCTCCACGCCCATGGCCGCGACCGACGGCTTCTACAGCGATGTCCGCCCTGTAACGGTATTCACCGGCAATACGGCCGACAGCCCGGCCGCAATAGCTCCGCCTGTCAAGATTGAAATATCAAAGCTTCTCCCAGACCGCGCCGTAGAGAAGAAATGGGACGGCTCCCAGTGGAGTGTGCTGGGCTCAACCTGGCTTGCCGTCAATTCCGTCAACCCCTGGGACATAAACAGCCCGGCCCTGGGCAAGAACAAGCGCTACAAGACGGAGTTGTTGGCAAAGGACAATGCGGGCAACCAGACTCCCACGGGAGGGGCGGGCGCGGTTTACAGGGAGTTTATTTACGATACGAACAAGCCGTCCACCACTATAAACGTCCCGAACCTCGCCTATCATAACAGAGCGCAAATAACCACGCTCTCCGGCGCGGCCGTGGACTGGGTGAATCTTTCCACCGAGTCGTATTCCGGCATCGCCCCTTCCGGAGTTGAGATACAGCTGGTGGACGTAACCGGCGGCAACGCCAAATACAACGGCTCAGGCGCCTTCAACGCGGCTGATAACTGGAGGCCGCTCTCCATAACCTATTACGGCGGCAGCGACGCCTATTTCGGGGTGCAGTTGAGTTCTTCCGTTTCCTGGTCCTATCCCGCGGGCGACACCTGGCCGCCGGCCTTGAACGAAGGAAGTTCCTACAAGGTGAGGGTGAGGGCCAAAGACCGCTCGCAGAATCTGGAAGACTATGTGGAGAGGCAGTTCGTCTACGATAATTACTCCCCGACCACAACCGTCACAATGCCCGGCGCAGCCGCCTACGCTTCCATGCCGGCCATCCTGGGTGATTTCACCGAGTCCGTATCGGGCATAAATACCGGCGACGGAATACAGGTTGCGCTTAAACGCAACAGCGACGGATCCTATTGGGACGGCAATGTCTGGATCAGCACCGGTTTTACGGCCACTAACTGGCGGAGCGCGGGCAGCGTGAATTCCCCTTCTTGGACATACACCGATACCGCTCTCAATAACTATTTCAACACACTGGCCGGTTCGCTGGAATTCACCGTAAGCGTCAGGGGCAAAGACACGGTCGGCAACAAGAACGTCCCCGATACACCCGCCCCCTCCGGCGGCGTCGTATTCAAGATGGACCGCTTCATCCCCGTGTCGGTTTCCACCTGGCCGGCCCTGGGCGCGGGCGCTACGGCCTATCTGAACGCGCCGCTCTCCAATATCGCCGGCACGGCGCTGGATCTCGATCCGGGCTATCCTTCAGGATTGAACAATGTTTATGTCAGGGTGCGCCGCTTTAATTCCGGCGGCGTCCGCTGCGATTATGACGCCACTTTCGGCAACTGGAATATTGCTCTCGGAGAGGGCTGGATGGCGCGGGACGCGGGGACGCCGGCTTCCTGGATAAAGAATATGCCGCAATCCAATTTCAAGGGCACCAACGGCGGCGACTGCTATAACGGCATAGATAAAGGCGATGGTTTCAGGTTTGAGATACAGTCCTATGCCCTGGACAATGCTCTGAACACGGAAACGGCCTATTCTTCCGCCGCATTCGTGCTGGACTATTCCACCCCGTTGGCCGGCGTGGGGGCGCCCGTGCATCAGAGCTTCGTCAAGAGCCTTACGTCTCTTTCCGGGACGGCCCTGGACCCCGTGACCGGCGGCGGCATTCCCGGCGGGCTTTCGGTCATATGGGTGGAACTCGCTGACACGGACAGGCAGCCGAACCAGTACTGGAATTTTAACTCCTATGTCTGGCAGACCGCTTACAGTTCCGGCGCCATAACGGCAGCTTCCAACTGGCTGGTCCCGATAGCTTCGCTGCCGGTTAACGTTCCTGTCACCGCGGCTAATTCCTGGGCGGTGGGCAGATCCAGCGCCACTTTCGTTCTTAAGATCAAGGCGTTTGACAAAGCCGGCAACTATTCCGACTTCATTCTCAACCAGTCCACTTTCACACTGGACCTTGTGGAGCCGGATTCTTATGTCGCCTTCCCGGATGTGGAGAACGGCGGAATACAGACGATAGCCGCTATCACCGGCACGGCCGCAGATTATACCGCGGATGTTTCCACGGTGCAGTTGAGGATATGGCAGGATACGGCACAGGGCGCCGACTGTGTGGATCTGGCCAATAACGGGAAGTACTGGAACGGTTCCTCTTGGCAGGGTGTTGAGAATTGGCTGGGGGTGAATTCCTATGTTCCGGCTACGGATGTATGGAGCTACGCTGTCTCCGGCGCGGATCTCAAGCCGCGATGTTACTATATAGTGAAATCCAGCGCCGCAGACAACGCCTCCAACGGGGAATCCTCTTTCGGCTCAAGGAGGTTCAAGTTCACGCCGCCGGATTCGGCGACAAGGGTTCTTGTGCCTGGGGACCTGCGCTATCAGAAGGTTATAAATACGGTGAGCGGCACGGCTAACGCGGCCACAAAGAGCGTCGCCCTTGAACTGAGAAGGCTCTCGGATAATTACTACTGGAATTTCCAGGCCCAGGGTTGGCAGACTGCGGTGTTCTCCACCGGCCCCATAATCCCGTCCGGCGGCAACTGGAGCCACGCGGCGAACCTGCCGCAGTTTCTGCACAATTCATCTTATACCTTCAGGCCGACAGGGACGAATTTCTCGGACGTTCCCGAGGACATTCCGGTGGCCGCCCAGATATTCTTTGACACGGTCCCGCCGCAGGGGGCTGTTACCAGCCCCGATCCGGCCAAGCTTTACTACAAAGCTTTCTCCAGGACAGGGGGGACGGTATCCGATCCGCCGGGCACAACGCCTCCGGCAGCCGGCATTTATAAGGCGTGGGGCCAGCTCAAGGCCGTCAACGGCGTCCAGGCCGGAAAATACTGGGACAACGCCACTTCTACCTTCACCGCGGCATGGAATCAGGCCGGCAATGAAGGCGTTTACTACATAGCCGGTTCATCGTGGGACTACGCCGTATCCTATCCCACCGCGGCTTTCATCAACGGCGTTCAGTACGAGACCAGGTTCAGGGCCTCCGACCTGACCTATAACAGCGGCGTACTGGAGGGCATACAATCCGATCTCTCGGCGGCCAATATATTCAATTTTGACGTTATCACGCCCACGGCTGTCGTCACCGCCGTTTCAGCCGGACAATCCAGATCCCAGGTTTCCACGGCCTCCGGCACTATAAGCGAGGAAATGGTACTGGCCAATGTCGGCCAGCAATCCGGCGCGCAGATACAGGAAGTGCGCCTGCATTTAAGGTACAACAATATTAACCAGTACTGGGACGGCTCCGGCTGGAGCGCCAGCCAGGCGGTTTACGCGCCCGCCGCCGTGCACCAGTCCTCCTGGTCGTTTGGCGTTATGCCCGACTGGGCGGACGACGGCTCCTACACGCTCTGGGCCGAGGCCTCCGACAAGGCCGGCAACGTGCAAGTCAATTTCTCCGGCAACGGCTCGTCTGTCACGTTCACCGTTGACGAGACTGCGCCCGCGGCCGCTGTAACCTCCGTGCAGACCAGCACCAGGGTCGCCGTCCTGGCGTCAGTTTCCGGAACCGCGAATGACGCCAATCCGAACACGAATTCAGGTATAGCGGGGTCGGCGAATACCCAGGTGCAGATTTCTTTCCTGCTGGGCGCGGTAACCTGGTATTATAACAACGCTACCGCCTTCTCCTCCGCGCTGACTGACGCCAACTCCTGGTGGCCGGCCTCTTCCTGGGCTCCGCAGGGACCTTCCTCCGGGACATGGACATACTCCCCGGCCGGACTGGGTTCTACGATGATCTCGGACAAGGCTTATTCAATAAGGGTCCGGACGCAGGATAATGCCATACCAGTCCCTAATCCTGTTGTTTTGAACGACAATGCGGCGGGCAGCTATAACGTGGTCTTTGACACCACGCCGCCGACTTTAGGCATAAACGCCCCGGCGGAGGCTGCCAAGCTCAAGACCATTCCGATGATATCAGGCACGGCTAACGCGGATCTGGCTGGTCTCAAAGATGTGCGGCTGAACGTCTATTCGTTCACCTCCGGGGCCTGGCAGCCGGTCAGTTCCAATAATCAGGCCGACGGTATATGGTTCAGTTCCTGGTCCTGGACTACGCTGTCAGGACTTGTCACCAACACCACCTACCAGGTGGCTGCCAGGGCGCAGGATTACGCGAATAACTGGTCTGCCGTTTACTCCACGGTAACCTTCGTCTACGATGCCACTCCCCCGTCGGTTTCCGTGGGGAGGCCCGTAGGGGAACGTTATTACGGCGCCAATCCGAACGAGGCGGCGTATTATCTGGGCCTTATGGATGGTTCCGCCTCGGATCTGTTTGGCGTTGCCCGTGTTGAAGTGCAGCTGTATGACGTGATGATGAGCTCCTACTGGTACACCACCGGCTGGACTGTGGGCGCGAGCACCTGGCAATACTCGGGCGCCGCTGCCTGGAGCTACGCGCCGCCGCCTCTGGTGAACGGCTACCGCTATAGACTTGAGGCAAGGGCTTTTGATATAGCCGGAAACATGAGTTCCTACGCCACCTCATATTTCTACTATGACCCAGGCAAGCCCGCCGCGGTAATGCAGAGCCCCGGAACGGCCGGCTTCTATAACGTGGTGAGCCAGGTATCCGGCACTGCTGCGGATACTGTCGGCAGCGGGCCTTTCAACTCGCTCATGCTCAAGGTGGAAACCGGCATACAGAAGGACCCGCCGGCCGGCCTTTGGTGGGACGGCGCCGCCTTTGCCTCCGCCGGCAGGGTGTGGCTGCCTGAAACTTCAAACTCCTGGCCGGCCTGGACCCTGAGCGGCGCCTCCACGCCCACCTGGGTGACGAACACAAAGTACCGCGTGGAATCCCGCGCTATGGACGTGGCGCGTAACACTTCTACTATTGTGACCCAGGAATTCATTTATGACACTCAACTGCCCCAGGTGTATGTGACAATGCCTACCGGCGCTAATAATTACCTTGGTTCGCTGGCATATATGAGAGGAACATCCGCCGATGATGGACTTGGGGAGATAAAAGAAACCTATTTGCGGGTTAAGAGCAATGCGAATAGCTGGTACTGGAGCTGGGGAACCTGGAACTTTACAATAGCCGCGCCTGACGCCGCCTGGTTTGTTGTTTCCACCACGGAAGCTGTTCCGTATTCAAAGTGGTTCAGCACGGGTACGCCGCCCGGCGCGCCCGGCGGGGTCACGTTCGCAAGCGGGGTCTCTTACGAAGTTAACGCGCGGACTTTGGACAAGGCCGGCAACTACAGTTCAGTCTATTCAACCCGGACTTTCGCATACGATGTGCATAAGCCTACCGGCGCCGTCACCCTGCTTGCCGGGGCGGCTTTTGCCGCCTACCAGAGACAAGCCGGCCCTCTGTCGGGGAGCGCGTTTGACGGGCCTTCCGGGGGTGCGGCGGGGCTGGCGCTTGTTGACGCCGCCGGTTCGCAATTGCGGATTCTTGAAAAAGAAACCGGCAAATGGTGGGACGATATCGGTGGAACCTTTGGTATAACCGACGGCAATTCGGCCTGGTTCAACGCCAACAGCGGCACATCCGAAGCCTGGATTTATACGCATGCCTCCCTGAACGGGGCGCTGTATACCGGCAGGAACTACCTGGTGCAGTACAAGGGCATGGATAAATCCACGCCGCCCAACACCGGCCCCTCCTCCGACGGCCTGAATGCCCTCTTTACGCTGGCAAAGGACTCCGTGACCTTTACCGCGGACAGACTGGAGCCGGTATCGCGGGTAATCTTCCCGCTCGACAATGCCCGCTTAAAAACGCTGGCAACCATTACCGGCACGGCGGCGGACACTGATAGCGGCATAGCCGCGATGGGGCAGATAGCGGTAAGCATGCGGGAAGTTTCCCCGGGAACAGGCTGGTGGAACGGCTTCTCCACAGGGACCTTTAGCGCTTCCTCCGAGGTCTTCTACCCGCTGTCGGTCAACCTGAACGGTACTTTCTCCGGCGGCGCCTGGAGCTTCGGGGCGCCCGCGCTTCAGGATGGCTATACTTACAGGGTGCGTGTGCGGGCCACCGACAATGCCCTCCCCGGCGGCAACACGGAGGCGGACATCTCTTCCGTTACTTTTGTCTATGACATTACTGCCCCGGGCGCTGCCATAACCTACCCGATAGGCTTGTCGGACCTGAGGGGCAACCTCAAGGCGCTGACCGCCGTTTCCGGTACCGCCTTTGAGAACTTCGGTATAAAGTCAGCCTCTATTTCCGTGCAGGAGGCGGGAGGGCCCTACTACGACACGCAGTCCTCCACCTTCAACTCGCCCACGCAGAAGTGGATAACCGCCGTAATCTCCGGCTCGGGTCCCAGTTATACCTGGTCAGTCGCGGCGCCCCCGCTGACCGACAACAAGAACTACGATCTGCAGATCATCGCAGACGATCTGGCCGGCAATGTCCTTACTCCTCCCACGGCCACTACCATCCGCTACGATATTACCCAGCCGCTCTCGGGGCCTGCTACCCCCGCAGACGGCAGCTTCCTCAGGCAACTGACCGAAATTACAGGCACCGCTCAGGACCCGAATTCCAACCCGTCCACCGTGGCGGGTACGCAGATAAAAATAAAGCGCTCTGATGACCAGTACTGGACCGGCGCCGTTTGGGGCGTGGAAACTTGGCTGACCGGCGTGACCGGCAACTCCTGGACCAAGAACACCCAGTTGCCGCCTTCGGATAACCTGACCGGCCTGCAGGACGGGACGCTCTATACGGTGCAGACCCGTTCCTACGACATAGCCGCCAACACGCAGACCGTGTTCCTGGCCGGCAACTCCTTCAGGTTTGACGTCTCCAGCCCCACCGCTTCTATCGCGCTGCCGCTTAACGGCGCCAGGTACATCTCCCTGCCGCTGGTTTCGGGGACGGCATCCGACGCCTTCAACGTAAACTTCCCGCAGGTGCGCGTTTACGACGTGCCGCTCAATAAATTCTGGCTGGAGGGCGCCGGCTCCTGCGGTGGCGTTTCTCTGCCCGGCTGGGTGGACGCTGCCTGCGCGTCCTTCCCTAATATCTGGAACGTGGCGCTGGGTTCCGCCGCTGCCGGCGGAGGCTTCAGCTGGAGCTACAATTCGGCCTCGCTGGCGTGGCCCAACCGCGACAGCGGGCTGCGCGTGGAGACCAGAGCTACGGACCGCGCCGGTAACTATTCGGTGACCTCCTCCACCTTCAGCTTTGATGATGTGCCGCCCGGCTCGCGCATAATCTATCCGCCGGCCAACGGCGCGCTGTATTCCTCCATGACGGCTATAAGCGGCACCTCTTATGACCTGACTTCCGCCATAAGCAATGTGCGTATACGCATGTGGTATCTGTCCGGCTCCAGCACTTATTACTGGCAGCCCAACACGCCCCACTGGTCGGCCTCCGACACCGGGTGGTGGTCTATAGCCGGCGCTCCGGGTCCCAAGGACGCCACCAACCCCTGGACTTATACCAACTCCGATTTTACAAACCCCGGCGCCAACAACTTCGCCTGGAAGGAAGGAACGCACGACAACGGCAACGGCAAGACTTTCTACATTGTGACTAAGGCCGTGGACGGCACCACCAACGAGGAGACCTCGCTGAGCACCCGCACCTTCGTGTTTGACAATGTGCCGCCTCTGTCGGCCCCGGTGCAGCCCGGCAGCGACACCTCGTACAACAACCTGTCCGTGATATATGGCACTTCAATTGACGCCGTGACCACGGTGGCCGGCGCCAGGATCTCCATCTTAAGCCAGGACGAGGCTGCCGGCCCCAGGTATTTTGACGGTTCGGCTTTTGTAAACACGTCCGAGACCTGGCTGCCGATACTGCCCGCGAACCTTTTCCCGTCCTCCTGGACTTATATTCCCACTCTGCTGTCCTTCACCACCGGTCAGCATTACATCATTAAATCTTCCGCCACTGATTCCATCGGAAACGTGCAGAGCGCGGTTGGGCAGTCTCGCTTCCTGTGGGACACCACGGAGCCGCAGTCAACCGTGGTCAACCCTGCTAACACGATGGTGTATAACGACAACAAGGCGATGCTCGGCAACGCCTCGGACACCGGCTTTACCAGCGGCATAAACGGGACCGGCTCCGGAGTTTATCCCAGCCTCTCCTGGCACCGGGGTAAAATAGAGACGCTGGTTTTCAGGGACACGGAACCCTTCCTGACCTCCAACGGACCCATAAATTCAGGCGGCTATGACGACTCGGGATATTTCTGGAGCGGTTCCACCTGGACGC
The DNA here is from genome assembly GCA_964646805.1 of uncultured Elusimicrobiaceae bacterium. Taxonomy (GTDB): domain Bacteria; phylum Elusimicrobiota; class Elusimicrobia; order Elusimicrobiales; family UBA9959; genus UBA9959. The sequence continues at coordinate 9,236 of CAZYFL010000081.1, forward strand.
CGTCCGCCGCGGGCGCTGTCTGGGTCCAGGCCCAGTTCACAGATTCGCTGGGTAACTGGCAGTATACCGGCCTGGTCTGCGACGATGCCGCCGAGCGCGCCGCCTATACCTGCTGGGTGCGCGGCAACTCTTATGCCGCCTGGGTGCGCGTGACCGACAACGCCGGCAATCTTGAGACTATCATAGACCAGGGGCCCAAATTCTACATCGCCGCTCCGGCCCAGAGCACCCCGTACTTCGGCTCAATGAAGGCCCCGAT
>CAZYFL010000082.1:0-9411 GCA_964646805.1 uncultured Elusimicrobiaceae bacterium
TCAGGAGTCAGAATTCAGGAGTCAGAATGAAGATGCCAGCGACAAGATTTGAGGAACTGGTGGTGTGGCAAAAGGCCCACCAGTTTGTGCTTATTCGCAGGCTATTCTGAATTCTGACTCCTGAATTCTGTCTACCTGAGTAGTTACCTTCCCTCCAAGTTAGTGTCTGAAATGTCTCACGCCGGTAAGTATCATGGCGACGCCTAGCCTGTCGGCGGCTTCAATTACTTCCGTATCCTTGACTGACCCGCCCGGCTGTATCACGGCCGTAGCTCCAAGCTTTACCCCTGCCTCAAGCGCGTCAGGGAAAGGGAAGAATGCGTCGGAAGCCATAACCAGCGTGCCCGGCCTGGGATTGTCCCTTAGAAAGGCTTCTAATTTGTGCCCGGCCATGAAGACCGAATCCACCCGCGACATCTGCCCCGCCCCTATACCGACCGTGCGGCAGGTGTCGGCTAAAACTATTGCGTTGGAACGCACGTATTTAGCCGCCGCCCAGGCGAAACGCAGAGCCTCCTCTTCCTCCCTGGCCGGCTTGCGTCTCGTAGGCGCTTCCCATTTGTCCCCGAGCAGCAGCTTATCGTCCGAGCTCACCAAAACCTCGTCGCCCACGGAACGCAGCGCCAGGTTATCCGTCGGAAAACTATCCCATTTCAGCAGGCGCAGATTCGTTTTTCCGGCTAAAATCTCCAGCGCCCTTTCATCATAATCCGGGGCGCAGATCACTTCCACGAATTTCCTGGACAGGAAACCGGCTATGCGGCCGTCAAGCCTTCGGTTAAGGGCTATTATCCCGCCGAAGGCGGACAGCGGGTCGGCGCTCCAGGCCCGCTCAAAAGCCTCCGCGATATCAACCCCCGTGCCAAGCCCGCAGGGAGTGACATGTTTGAAGATTACCGCGGCGGGTTTTTCAAACTCGCGCGCCGCCTGGTAAGAGCCGTAGGCGTCCAGGATATTGTTGTATGAAAGCCCCTTACCCTGCAACTGCGTGAAGGGAAGCTTGCCCTTCCTGGAATAAAGCGCGCAGACCTGGTGCGGGTTCTCGCCGTAGCGCAGGTCGCGTATCTTTTTAAGCGGCATCTCAAGGTTTTCAGGGAAACCGCCGGACCCGGTGTTTGAGAGTTCGCCGGCTATGGCGCTATCGTAGGCGGCGGTATGGGCGAAAGCTTTAACGGCCAGTTCCTTTTTCAGTTCAGGCGGGAGGATTCCCGAACCCGCGCGCATGGCCGCCAACGCCGGGCCGTAATCGGCAGGAGAGGTCAGCGCCGCAACCGACCGGTAGTTCTTGGCCGCCGCGCGCAGCAGGGCAACGCCGCCTATGTCTATGTTCTCTATCAGTTCTTCGGACCAGGGCCCGGTTTTTTTTGCCGTCTCGGCGAAAGGATAAAGGTTCACCACCACCATGTCTATGGGCTCTATGCCGAATTTGAAAACCGCCGCCGCGTGCGCGGGATTATCCCTCCTGTAAAGTATCCCGCCGTGCACCGCCGGGTGAAGGGTCTTCACACGCCCGTCCAGCATCTCGGGGAAACCTGTGAGCGTTTCAAGAGCGCGCGCCGGTACCCCTGCCTCTTTAAGCAGTTTATAGGTGCCGGAAGTGGAGACTATCTCTACGCCCTCCCCTGCCAGGCCTCTGCAGAATTCCACCACGCCGCTCTTGTCCGAAACCGATATCAGCGCGCGGCGCACTTTCCCTGTTTCTGGCGCGGGGCCGGAAATCTCCACTTTGCGACCTTTTACTTTCAGGAGGCCCGCGCAGAACATAGCCGCCGCTTTTGGATATATGGCGAGCTCGGCCGCGTTCACTCTTTCAGACAGCGCCCCAGGCGTATCGCCGGGCAGCACGGACACCGGCTGCTGTATTATTATAGGCCCGCAGTCATAATTTTCGTCAACGAAATGTACGGTGGCGCCGCTAACCCTGACCCCGGCTTCTATAACAGCCTCATGCACCTTCAGCCCGTAAAAGCCTTTCCCGCCGAAGGCGGGAAGCAGCGCGGGATGGACATTTATTATTTTATCCTTGAACTCCAAAAGCAGTTTAGGCCCAAGCTTCAGCATAAAACCGGCGAGGCAGATCAGGTCCGCCTCGTGCCCGCGGCATAAGTCCGCCAGACGCCCGTCAAAGGCTTCCGGCGTGAAATCTTTAGGGCTCGCCGTTTCGCATGGGATTCCCGCTGTTTTAGCCCGCTCCAGAGCCCCCGAGTCTTTCCTGCTGGAAACTACCAGGGCTATTTTCCCTTTTATACGGCCGTCTCTGGCCGCATCTATCAAAGCCTGCAAATTGGTGCCGCCGCCGGACGCAAAAACGATTATGTTTTTCATAGGCCTCCTATTTCAGTATTACCGCGTTCTTACCCTTAACCACTTCGCCTATTACAACGGAATCTCTCAATGTTTTAAGGGCGGTTTTTACCGCTTCTTTTCGCACTACGGCTACCATGCCTATGCCCATATTGAAGGAATCCCACATCTCGCTTTCGGGGATATTACCGAGGCGCTGCAGTTCACGCATTATGGACGGGACTTTCCAGGAATCCTTATAGACCACGGCGCCGGCGTTCCTGGGAAGCGCGCGCGGCAGGTTGCCGGGGATGCCGGAGCCGGTTATGTGGGCCAGGGCGAGCACGTCCTGTTTCTGCCTGCGCAGCGCGGAGCGCAGTTTATTTACATCTTTGACGTATATTCTGGTCGGGGTGAGCAGGCGGACGGCGTATTTTTTCAGGAGTTTTTTATCGTCCAGCGCCTTCCTTATCAGAGAGAAACCGTTAGAGTGGAAGCCGGTGGATTTCAGGCCGATGAGGATGTCGCCGGGGCGGACTTTTCTGCCGTCAAGGAGCTCAGAATTTTTTACGATGCCGACCGAGAAGCCGGCCAGATCATATTCTCCGGGCTGATAAAATCCCGGCATTTCTGCGGTTTCCCCTCCGAGCAGGACGGATTCTCCCTGGCGGCAGCCTTCCCTTATACCGGCGATGATTTTTTGGGAGCGCGTGAAGTCGAGCTTCCCTGTGGCGTAGTAGTCAAGAAAGATCATGGGGCGGGCGCCGCAGCAGAGGAGGTCGTTTACACACATGGCTACGAGGTCTATGCCTATGGTGTTGTGTATATCCAGGAGGAAGGCGAGCTTGAGCTTGGTGCCTACGCCGTCGGTAGAGGCTACTATGCTGTACTGATTTCCGGTTTCGGCAATGGGCAGCAAACCGGCGAAACCGCCTATGTACCTGGATTTTTTTTTAAGAAACTCAGTAAATTTATCCGCGAGTTTTATATCCACTCCGCTTTTCTTATAAGTTGTCATTAGTCCTCCAAAAACCGGAACTACTCACCTCCCTCTGTGTCGTGCGGGCGGCGGCGGACTTGCCCTGCGCACCCGGGCAGAGGAAACCCTTGCGTCGGTTTCCCCCCGAAGCGGGGCCCCCCATCCGCAAGGGCGCGCAGGGCAAGCCCGCCGCCGCTCGGTTGACAACCTGAGCAGTTACCAAAGATCAATTCACAACCCTATGTCTCTTCTGTACTGCATGCCTTCAAAATTTATTTTTGAGACGGCGGCATAGGCTTTTTGTCTGGCTTCTTCCAGGCTGGCGCCTGTAGCGGTTACTGAGAGGACGCGGCCGCCGCCGGTTATGTAGTTGTCTTCTTTTTTTGCAGTGCCGGCGTGGAAGACCAGCGTGTTTGCGGGAATTTTGTACAGACCGGTAATTTCTTTATCTTTCTCCGGGTTTTCAGGGTAACCGCCGGCGGCCAGGACTATTGAGACGCAGACCTGCCCGGAAGTTTCCAGTTCTTTGCCGGCAAGGCCGCCGTCGGCGCAGGCCTTCAGCAGCGCCAGCAGGTCGCTCTTTATCAGGGGCATCATTGACTGGGTTTCGGGGTCGCCGAAGCGGCAGTTAAATTCAAGCGCTTTAGGCCCGTCCGGAGCGAACATCAGTCCGGCGAAAATCACTCCGCAAAATGGTATCCGCTCTTTTCTGATACCGTCCACAAAACGCTGCAATATCTCTTTCTTTATAATTTCAAGGTCGGAGGCGGCGATTTCCGCCGGGCAGACGGCGCCCATGCCGCCGGTGTTGGGGCCGGCATCTCCGTCCCGCAGCCGCTTATGATCCCTTGAGACTGGCAGCATAAGGAAGGTTTTTCCGTCCACCAGGGCCATGACCGAAGCTTCCCTGCCGGTAAGGAACTCTTCCATGACCACCCTGGAGCCGGAAGAGCCGAATATCTTTTTTTCCATAAAATCGGAAACGGCAGTCAGAGCTTCGGTCTCATTTGCGCAGATGCGCACACCCTTGCCGGCAGCCAGCCCGTCGGCTTTAATGACTACCGGATATTTTTTATTCTCCTTTATTTTCTCACGGGCAAAGGAGGCGTCATGCAGCATGGAGAAGGAGGCTGTGGGAATGGAATTTCTGTCCATAAATTCTTTGCCAAACTGCTTGGAGGCCTCCAGCATTGCTCCCCGCTGCGAGGGGCCGAAAACCTTTACGCCTTTCGCGCCCAGGAAATCACTTATCCCCCCGGCCAGGGGAGCTTCCGGCCCCACTACTACCAATTCTATTTTATTGGCGGCGCAGCAGGCGTATATTTTTCCGAAGTCGTCCTGCGCTATGGCGTGGCATTCGGCCAGACTTTCCATGGCGGCCGAACCGGGTATGACGTGGAGTTTCCCAAGCAACGGGCTTTGTCTTATTTTCCAGACCAGGGCATGCTCACGGCCGCCGGAACCTATCAGTAATACGTTCATAGCGCCACCGGCAGGCCTGATACGGCATACACGCGGGTGTTATATTTGCCCGTAAAACAGGATACGCAGAAATTCCTGTCCTTCCGGTCGCCGCAGGCGCACACCAGGCTTTCCAGGCTCAGGTAATTGAGCTCGTCGGCCCCGATGAAGCGCCGTATTTTTTCCACACTCAGGTTGCCGGCAATCAGTTCCTTTTTTCTCGGAGTGTCTATGCCGTAGAAGCACGGGGATATGATGGGCGGGGAAGCTATGGCCATTATTATCTTTTTTGCGCCGGCCTTCTTAAGACTTTTCACTATCTTACGCGAGGTAGTGCCCCTCACCAGCGAATCATCTATCAGTATTATAGTTTTACCTTGTATCACGTCCCTGATAGGCGCCAGTTTAAGGTGGGCGGTGAATTCCCTCAGGCGCTGGTCCGGCTGTATGAAGGAACGTCCGGTGTAGTGGTTGCGCATGAAAACGGTCTGATAAGGGATCCGGGATTCACCGGAAAAACCCAGGGCGTACACCGTGCCGGAATCCGGCACACCGGAGACTATGTCCGCTTTCACGCCTTTCATCTCGCGGGCCAACACGGCCCCGATCTCGTGGCGCGCGGTCTGTACAGTCCTGCCGACCGCTATGGAATCCGGCCGGGCGAAGTATACCTGCTCAAATATGCAACGGGTAAATTTTTTAGTTTTGGCAAAACGCCTGAAGCTGACTTTCCCGTCCTCTATAATTACCATTTCGCCTGGCTCTATTTCCCTTATCGTCTTTCCCCCGGCCACTTCTATGGCGCAGGTCTCGGACGCAAGTATGAAAGATTTTCCCATTTTGCCCAGCGCCAGCGGCCTGAACCCGTTTGGATCGCGCGCGCCGATAAGCCTGCCCGGCGCCATAAAGAGAAAAGCGTAGGCTCCCTCTAATTTCGGGAGGTTCTTTGCCAGGGTGTCTTCCAGCGTACGAGCGCGATATTTCGCCATCAGGTGCAGTATAACTTCGGTGTCGCTGGTGGACTGGAAGATAGCTCCGCCTTTCCGGAGCCGCTCTTTAAGGGCGTCCGAATTCGTCAGGTTTCCGTTATGCGCAACAGCCACCTGACCCAGGCATGAATCCAGTACCAGCGGCTGGGCGTTTTTTATGTGGCTTGAACCGGTGGTGGAATAGCGGATGTGGCCTATGGCGCTGCGGCCTTTAAGATTTTCAAGCGCGTCTTTGGTAAAAACTTCGCTTACCAGGCCCATGCCCAGGTTATGCCGCAGCGCCCCACCATCGTCCGTCGCTATGCCGGCCGACTCCTGACCGCGGTGTTGCAAAGTGAAAAGCCCGACGTAGGCAACTTTTGAAGCGTCCTTATTGTCCGTAATTCCGAATATTCCGCACATAAGCTTTTCCCCGGAATCTGCTGTTAGGTCTCGTTAAAATCTTAACCATGGCGCAAATGCGCCGGAATAATATTTACCATTTCACGTAATCCACGGCGTTTTTGAAGAACTTATAACCGGCGGACACGGCCTCACGCGCTGCGGCGGGTCGGTCAGGGTTCTGCCAGGCGAAGAAATTCCGCTCCGGGTGGGGCATCAGGCCGAAGCAGGTCCCGGCTGCATTGGTTATGCCGGCTATATCCAGCATGGACCCGTTGGGATTTTCCGTATAAACCACGGCATGAAGTTCGCGTGCCACGAGGTCCGCCATTATTTTTTCATCTTCTATTATAAACTTGCCCTCACCGTGCGCTATAGGCAGGTCTATTTCCTCCGGCAGGCCCTTTATAAAGATGCACGGGCTTTTTTTGTTTATTTTCAGCTTTATCCATTTAGCCAGGAAATGGCCGCAGTCGTTGGTATACAGCGTGGCAACCCGGGCATTCCCCCTGTTCTCCGGCAGGAAGCCGGTCTTCACCAGTATCTGAAAACCGTTACAGATGCCTATGACAGGCCTTTTATCTTTTATGAATGCTTCAAAATCAGCCGAGAGCCTGCGCATTTTCACGGCGTAGATCTTACCGGCCGAGACGTCGTCACCGTACGAGAAGCCGCCCGGGAAGGCCATTATTGAATAATCCAGCGCCTTCTTTTCGCCGGACAGGAGCTGGTTTATATGCACCAGCTCCGGATCCGCTCCCACATATTTGAACGAATTAAAAGTCTCTATGTCGCAGTTGGTGCCGGTACCGCGCAGAATTATGGCTTTAGGCTTCATATGAAGTCCCGTTTCCAGCAGGTTTTCAGCGTATTGATATCTTCGCGGAAAAGCCCCGCCCCGCCGTCCGTCGCAGCCAGCACAGGTTCCTCGTTCACATAGCCTATTTCGTTCACGGGCAGGCCCTTAACCAACTCAAGAAATCCGGTCTCCCTTTCTTTCACAATTTCCAGCGCCAGCCGGGCCGGGCTCTCGCCAAAAAGCAATTCCAGCGCGCTCAACCCCTTCTCCCGAACCGCGCCTGAAAGATTAATTTCAGCGCCAAGGTCTCCGGAAAAAGCCATTTCGGACAGCGTCACCGCCAGCCCGCCCTGCGACACGTCGTGCGCGGCGGCCACGCAGCCGCTCTTTATCGCTTTCAGGATAGCGGTATATAACCGCACGGCCGCCTCCATGTCCAGCGGGTTTATAAAATTATTCCCCGGGTCCGCCATGTCATTATACACCGAACCGCCCAGGCCGCGGCGGCTGACGCCGGCCAGATAAACCGGGTTGCCGGCTTCCTTGAAATCCATCGTTATAGCTTTGCGGATGTCTTCAACCGGCGCGGTGGCGGAAATCAGCAGCGAGAGCGGTATCGGGTATTCTTTTCCGCCGGCGTCCCTGGCCTGGTTGTAGAAGCTGTCCTTGCCGGAAATGAAAGGCGCGCCGTAGGCCATGGCCGCGTCGTGGCAGCCCTCGGCAGCCAGCACAAGGTCACCCATCACTTCCGGGTCGCGCGGGCTGGCCGCGCAGAAGTTGTCCAGTATGGCCGTGCGCGAGATTTCAGCGCCCACGCAGAGCAGGTTTCTCACCGCCTCGTCTACCGAGTGCAGGGCCATTTGATATGCGTCTATCTTCCCCGCTGCCGGATTGAAGCCGTGCGCAACGGCAAAACCTGAAAAATCACCCAGGTCCAGCGTGGCGGCCTGCGGCCAGATCACGACCGCGTCGCCGGGGCCGTCGCCGTATTTCCCCTGAAGCGGCTTTATAACGGTTCCGCCCTGCACCTCGTAGTCGTACTGCATTATGACAGAGCGCCTGGAGCAGACATTCGGATGCGCCAGCATATCCCTTAAAATCCCGCCGTATGTTTTTGCCGGCTTAGCCGGACTATTGGAAAATATTTTCACCTTGCGCCGTACCGCCGGTTTTTCAAAATTGGGTGCGCCGCCATACAGGAATGACATGGGCAGGTTCACTACCTTTTCCTCCCCGTGCGTAACCAGCAGGCAGCCGTCGCCCGTGAATGTCCCCAGTACGCAGTATTCGCAGCTTTCGGCTTTCAATATGGCCTCAAGCTTCTTAAGTTTAACCCCGGGCACTGAAAGTATCATGCGCTCCTGCGACTCAGATACCCAGATCTCCCACGATTCTATACGGGTATCCTTAAGCAGCGCGTCCTCAAGACGCACCCGCGCGCCGGTCTCCGAACCAAGCTCGCCTATGGCGGAGGAGAAACCGCCGGCCCCGCAGTCGGTTACGGCGTTGTACAGACCCAAATCCCGGGCGCGCATTATCACGTCCAGGATTTTCTTCCCGTTCACGGCGTGGCCTATTTGCACGGCCGAAGCGGAAGCGTCTGCTTCTATGTTGGCGGAGGAAAAAGTGGCGCCGTGTATGCCGTCGCGACCGGTGCGCCCGCCTATGGAGACTATCAGGTCCCCCGGGATTACCTTTTTCTCTATTTTATCCACGGGAATCAGCCCGGCGCAACCGACGTAAACCAACGGGTTAAGCAGGTAGCCGTCGTCGAAGTAGATGCCGCCGGAGGCCGTCGGGATGCCCATGCGGTTGCCGTAGTCCCTGACCCCTTCCACCACACCGCGTATGATGCGTTCCGGCGGGTGGAAATTTTTAGGCAGCTTCTTTCCGGAGCCAGGATAACCGAAGCAGAAATTATCGGTGTTCAGCACGGGCTTCGCGCCCAGGCCAACGCCCAGTATGTCCCGTATTACTCCGCCCACGCCGGTCTCGGCCCCGCCGTAAGGCTCCACGGCGCAAGGATGGTTGTGGGTTTCTACCTTGAAGGCCAGGCCCCATTTCCCGTCCTTGCCGAATTTCACTATGCCTGCGTTGTCGGTAAACACGGAAAGGCACCATTTTTTATTCAGCGTCCTGGTAGCCTTCACTATGGTTTCTTTGAAGAGATTTTTATATTTTTTCACCTTACCGCCGGACTTGAAGGCGACCGGGCCGGAAAAGGTTTTATGCTTGCAGTGTTCGGACCAGGTCTGGGCTATGGTCTCAAGTTCGCCGCGCGATGGCTGCCTGCCCATTTTCTTAAACTGGCGTTGGGTCTCTTTAAGCTCCGGCGCGTTCAGCGACCAGCCGTAGATTCCGTCAAGCTCCATCAGCCGCTTTTCATTTAACGAGGTGAACCCGGAAAGAGGGTTGGGCATAATTTTTCGTAACTACTCAGGTTGCTATATGGGGTTCGGGTTGTCCGGGGTTTTGCCCCGCGAACCCCGGAAGATGGAAACCCTTGCGTCGGTTTCCCC
>CAZYFL010000083.1:0-9286 GCA_964646805.1 uncultured Elusimicrobiaceae bacterium
CGATCTTGAGTCTGGAGATATTTTTCATATCCATATGATACCCTTGAACACGGCCGGGCGACAGTGGCTAAAGACCCACTACAGGGCAGCCATTGGAACTATTAGTTTTAGGCCTTATGGCCGCAAAGCAGTTGTTTTCATAGGGGAAAATACAGCAAATCAAAACCCGGCATCATGGGAATGGCCAAAGCGCGGAACAAAGACGAACCCTGCAATGGAATGCAGGGTTCGTTCCTTCATTGTCTTTTGGAGTTACAAGTAGCTGTGCATGGCGCCCGCGAGGTGATTCCCCAGGCTGGAGTTATAACTGGACAGGACACAAACTCGGAAGAAGTTAAATTTTCCCCTCTCTGCGCCCCCGCAAGTTCCATCCCCGGCAAAAACGGTCCCCGGTAAGACTGCCCTCGAAAAATCACCGACACAGACCGGTACCGGACAACCTGCGACCCGCCGGACCCGGCCGCCGCTCCGACCCAAGGCTACTTGGTCCAGTCTGGAACGGGAGGAGGGATCGGGGCTGAATTCGCCGGGACAATATCGTATTTGCAGGCGAACCCGGCGCCGCCGTTTCCGGCTTTCCTGGGATTCCGGAGTTCCTCCACCTTTTTCAGGTACAGGTCCGCCCATTCTTCTGCCGAATGCAGGGGCTGGCGGGCGGGAGCGCGGGCCGCGGTGAAAATATTTATGAGCTGTTCGCGGCTGAGCAGGGACAGCCTGCGCACCAGCATCCGCCGGGCCTGCTCGCCTATCTGATGCATATTGCGGCCGCTGTCGTCCGTGCCGTCCAGGGAGCTGGTGGCGAACTTTTGCAGATACATGATGCAGGCGGCGGGGTCGTCCCAGACCGGCACCGAAGCCCAGCCGTCAAAATCCATCTTGCCGCGGCTCAGGAACATGACGCCGCCGACGCCGAAAGTGACGCCCATGTCCTGCATATAGATCACGGGTTTCGCGCACCGGGCCCTGCCGCCCTCTTCGCGGATATCCTCTTTCTTGCAGACTATGGCCTGGTTGGACGCCTTGTTGTCGCTATTGCCCAGGAAATGGGTCAGGCCTATCAGGGCTTCCGCGCCCACCCGATCCTGGATTAGATGGAATTCGGCGAAGCTTATGCCGGAATCGGCCTTGACCTCTATGCGCTCGCCGAGCTTGTCCTCCACCGCGACCCTGGCGCCGGGCCTCCATGAACCCTTGTCGCTCTCGTTATAGAAAGGATCGGAAGGGCAGTCCGGGCAGGTCAGCCTGACGGGGTACATCCTATCGGCGTAAGCGCCGATAGCGGTCAGCACCCAGCTGGCGGCCACTTCCGCGTAAACCTCGCCGTTATCCACACCGTACTTGACTTTTATACTTTTCCCGTCCCGCAGGTCCCGGCATTTGAATTTGGGGGTCTTGCCGCTGATGCTCCCCTCTTTGGGTATGTACGAGCAGTTTACGTTCTCCTCCGGTTTGTACCTGAGGGGGGTAAACGGGCCGCGCCCGAAATCCAGGGCCGCCGTGTCAAGCGATTCTTCCGGGAGCCACAGCGACGCCCCGGCTATATACTGTTTGCGTTCGCCCCTGGAAACCCCGCAGAATTTATTCTCGCCGGCGCCGGTTTTATCGGCACAGTAAACACCCTCCGCCGGCATGGAAACGTCCGGCGACGCGGCCCCGATGTCCGCCACGCTCGCCGCGAGCGGGCCGGAATCACGGCCCGCTGCCTGCGCGCTTCCCGCCATGACCGCCGCAACCAGAGCGATTATCGTCCTTTTCATGTATTTTAAACTCCCCTGACCCGGATATCGCCATCACGGATCGTGTTATAGTATGGCGTACGGCGCCCTTTTTGTCATGTGTCGAAAGCCCATTATTCCTAGGGAAAAGGCCCCATGCCACTCTGGGCCGTTGGACCCACTCCCGGGAAGAAATTATTTTTGCGGGAGTTCGCCCGGCGGAACGGGCGCCTTACTGCGGAAAGCGAAATACAGGGAGAGTTGCAGCACCACGTAGATGACCGAGCAGGTCCAGGCTATGGCCAACTGGTCCAGGCCGCAGGCTATGCCCGCTATGATGCCGAACATCAGGTGTGTGCCGGCGCTTTTCTTGTTTATCTTGACGCGGAAGCGCGAGAGGGCCAGTGCCGCGCCTATCGCGAAAGCGCGCGCGAGGTTGTTCCCCACCAGCAACATCACCCCAGTGAGGCCCACGCACATAAACAGGATGTTGGAGGCTCCGAGGAAGAGCTTTTGTTTGTCCCTTTCGGTCACGGGCTCATCTTCGTCGTCATCCTCGGCCTGACATACCACCAGATAGGTGACCCAGGTGAGTATGAAGCCTATGACGATGGAATTGCCGAACAGCAGGATCACGTCTTTGAAGCCGAACGGCATCGCCTCGGCCGCCATATCAAGCGGTATCTTCATAGTCACCCACCCTTCCGCGCCAGCGCGGCCTGGCCAATAATTGTTCTACTTGGCGTAAGCCGGGGCGAACATCGGGCGCCGTCCGGCAATGACGCCGCGTTCCGCCGCTTTCTCCGCGCAGCCGGAAACTTCGTGTATGCACCAGCAATACTTGGAGAAGCTGGCTTTCTGCAACTTGCGCGCGTAAATGAAAGCTTCCACCCACGCGGGCAGCGTGCCGTGATGCTTCAGTTCCACCACGCAATGGCGGCTCCTGTCGTACTTGGCGCCGAGACGCTGCGCCTCGGGCCAGATCTCCGAGGCGGACAGGCGCTTTTTGACCACCGCGGGCACATCGAACCCGAGGTCCTCTATCTCGAGGTTCCTGTCCATGGTCAGGCGGAAATCGTCGGCCTCGTAAGCGTAACGTTTATAAGTGACTTTAAGCACGGGGCGCAGCGCGAATTCCGAGATAAGGCTGTTTATCTTCTTCACGCGCCTAGCCAGCTTCTCCGGGGCTATTTTCTGGTTGACGGCCTGAAGCCCGGCGGTCATCGTTACGGTCCGGCCTTTCATCAGGTCTTCGTAAGCCTCACCCGTGAGATTGAAGCGTTTTTTCTTGGAAATGCCATCTTCTTTCGACTTCAGCTCCAGCAGCGGAGCCGCGTCGTTCCATATCCCGTCCGGGGCGTAGCGGCGTATCCGCAATTTGTAGCGTTTGGGGGCTTTCTGGAAGTGATGCTGGAAGAAATTCAGCTCCGGCCCGTCGAGGTACCAGGAAGCTATCAGTGTGAACTTTGTTTCGGGGTGCAGATACGAGGGCTTCATGCGGCCCTCCGTTTCCCTAGCGAGGAACTCGGCATCGTCGTTAGAGAGCAGGAGTTTGTCCTCTATGCGGTTGAATTCGCCAAGCTGGGCGTCGGCGGTCTTCACGGCGCCGGCCTCCCTGGGCTTTATGGGCAGCCAAGGGAACGTCCCGGCCACCCAGGTATACAGGCAGGCCAGGGGAAACCTAGCAGCGATTCCGGTCTGAACCGATAGTTTTGCGGTAATAGCGTTCATTTTCGTATCCTCACTTTCATGCGCAGCGGGGCTTTATAGAATAGCGCCGCATATGGAACAGGCTTCAATACAAGGCCACCACACTCATAAAAAAATGCCATCCGGGTCATGGGCCTCAGGCGTCGGGTTGGCTTGGCAGCCGGCGGTCAGAACCTCTTTCATCAAGCTCACCATCTTGGCGGTCCAGGCGTCTATTTCACCGCTGTCGGCCGGGTCCATATCTATCCCCTCGAAATGCGCGGCCTGGAAGAGGGCGCGCGCTTTGGCGTAGTCTATGCCGCCGGCGCCGTCGCCGAATGAAGCCAGCAGCCTCTGCGCCAGCAGGACCCGCCCGCCCTCGGAGACTAGGTGGCCGCTGAGATAGTCCTCGGGCAGAGCGCAGGCTTTCTTGTCCGCAAAGACGTTCTGCGTTCCGTAGCCGGCAAGGTCTCCGCGGGGACTCTCAAGCAGGCTGTTTTTGCCGAACGTGGAGCCCAGGTCGGCTACGTAGCTGTAGACCTGGCTGCACTGGCCGGATTCCCTGTCCAGCGCGGCGCAGCGCAGCTTGTTCTGCAACGGCTTGGGCCGGCTCATCGCCACCAGCCGCGCGGCCAGGAACAGCGCGTCAAAATGCGCTATCCGGCCACCGGCCTTCAGGGACCGCGACAACGCTTCCCACCCCCAGCCCTTCTCGCTGCCGCTCTCTATCTCCTCGCCGTCAAAGTTCTTTTCGAACGAAGCCCATTGGAAGGCGCGCGAGCCCGGAACCGGCGCGTCCTGTCTGGACTCATAGGGGCTTTGCGCGCAACCGTAGCAGATTATCTGTTTCGGGAAGAACACGTAGTCCGCGGGTATGCCCAGCGCCCAGAACAGGCGGTTTGCGGCCGTTTCGGTGAACGGTTCGCGCATGCGCGAATTGCCCAGATAATATTTAACCTTAAGTTTTTCGGCCTTGCTGGGCTTGCCGCTGGAATCCATGACAGGCTGGCCGTTCGCGTTCAGCAGCAGGCCGGCGTTCCCGGCGCCGCTTTTGCCCACCGAAACCGCTTCGGGGATCAGCTTCCCTTTCGAATTGAAGTATTTGCCGGATTTGGAGGGATCCGTATTTATGCGGTAGCAGCGGAATTTATGGCTCAAACCGGTGGTCTTCCAGTCCTCGGCGGTCATGGCCGTGAACTCGCACGAAATGTTCTCGTTCATGGAGGCGCCCGCCGCGCCGTTGACATTCCCTTTCAGTATGTCTTCCGGCGAGGAGATGGCCGGGGTCTGATCCAGCAGTACGCGCGAACCACCTACGCAGGAACCGTAAACGCCGGAGCTGACCGGGCCTTTGAGAGACAGGGTACAGCCGGGTATGGCATGGCTGGGTTCCCGGAGCTCAAGATTCACCGCCCGGCTGTCGGCCGGCTGAGGTGAAACGCCGACGTGATAATATGTCCCGTGGACCGAGCTGTCCTGTCCCCCCAGTCCGTTCAAAGCATCAAGCGCGGGGCCGGCGCAGGCCGTACCCGCGAACAATGAGGACAGAACCGCCGCCACTCCCAGTGTAACTCCGGTGCATCGTTCCATGAGCATAGTATAGGGCGCGGCAACCGGAACAGCATGGGCCGAAGTACCGCCGGAACGCTTTCTTTGGGCCCACGGCAAAATAGGCCCAAAGACCGCGCATAACGAAAAAGCGGACAAATTTCCCGTGAGAACGCTGTTGGGCGCCCGCCGGGCCGGTCGACCTGGCGCACAGCAATCCCAGGGCGCTGGTTGACGTCATCCTGTCACTGCAGAAGCGCGTGGAAGAACTGGAGGCGCGGCTGGCCCAAAACAGCGGGAATTCACAAGCCGACCTCCTCCGACGGTTATGCCAAGCCCGGCCCGAAGAGCCTGCGCGGGAAGAGCAACCGCGGCAACGGCGACCGGCACGGCCATCCGGGCAGCACGCTCACGTCCGTTGAGAACCCCGATTTCACCGTGTTACATCGGCTTAAGCGCTGCTCCTGATATGAACGAGCCAGTCAAGCCCGCTCCCACCTATTCCATCCTTTCTACGGGTCCATCTCTGGAAAGCCATGACCCCGGAAGCGAAGCGTTTCTCGACGGTGAATCAACCTGATATTCGCGGATTATCCGCCGAGGGCGGACAGAGCACGCATGATTATGATTCGTCGGGAGCTGCCTCAGTCTAAATACGTGCGTCATAGACATGCTTCCATCCATTGCACAGGGGTGTGACGAGGGTTCTCCGTGCCGTTGCCTCGCCTCCGGGATCATAGCTTCCCTCGATACATACTTAACTTTTATGCCGTTGCTTCAGCCGGAATGTGTTGTCCAATAGACCACACAAAACCTGCCAGTTCGCGCGCAACCGCAACCACTGCGACCTGATGCGGTTTATTCTTGCTTATCATTCGCGAAAACTTCCTGACCGGTAAAAATGTGCCAGTTTCACTGCATCACGCTTATCAGTCTTTATCCGGTCCCCGGGCCGCACCGGCGTCAAACCCGGAGCGATCACGGCGCAATGCAACCCCATCCCTGATATTTGCCGGTACACCTCATAACCGCATGGACCCGCTTCATAGACAAACTCCGCTGCACTTTGCCTCGTTATGCGATTTACCAATTTCTCTATCGCTTTTGGATGGTTCTCAATAACTCACTTTCTCGGTAACATCCTTATGGCCCCGTGGCAACACCACCGCCACGATGCTTTCTTTGTGCACGTCCAGCCCTACGACTGTAGTATAATCATTCATAAGCCAGCGCCTCCGTGTTATATGCGGATAGGTTTCGGTTCCCCGAAGCAACCCGCGCCATTATAACTTACTGGGGTGCTGGCTCGTTCATCTCATCTAATTATTAATAGCGTCCCACAGTCGTACATGAAAGGGTAAAATAAGACCCACCCGCGATATTATAACTTACAGGAGCATTTTCTAATCGTAAGATGAGCATGAGATCTCTCGTCGGTGCTCCGTCGGGAACTTTTTAACCATGCCTCCGTTTCTGAATGTTTGTGCGCCTTTCGGCAGCACTTCTCTGAACAATTTAGCCTTCGCGTCCTGCATCAGTTTTGCGAACCCGTTGGCACTATACGCTTTGGCCGTCTTTTCCAATCCCTCAAGGGTCACGCCTTTCCGCAGATACTGTTCTGGTTTCTTCAACGCCCTGAACGCCTGATATGGCGTCTGATATGTTTCATACGTCCTGTGCCGCTTACCTTTCTCGTCGACGCTGATCGTCGCGAATCCACACGGTCTGTGATAGTTCAGATAGATGTTGAAATATTCCATGTAAAACCGATGTGTACCGTCGGCGTGCTGCCGCGCTATGTGCCAATATCCCATGTGCTTGCGGATAACGCTTCCGTTCTTGCCTTCCACCAACGCGTTGTCGTTGCACCGTCCGGACCTGGATTTGCTCTGCTTGATCAGAAGCCTGCCCAGCATTCCGGCAACCTGTTTGTTTATAAATTCCCCGCCGTTATCCGAATGAAACCCCCGGATAAAAAACGGGAACATCAATATGGCCGCCTCCAGCACATCTTCCAGCCAAGTCTCGCTTATCGCTTCCACGCAAGCAACAATCTGCCACTGGGTAACTTCGTCGACCATATTGATATGGTAAACACCCTTTACTCCGTAGAGATCGCCCTGATGCACAGTATCCACCCGCAAATGCCCCGGCTTCCCTCCCGGGTTTGGCTTGCCTCTTTTTCCTATGGAGACCTGCACCGATTTTGTCCTTGATACGGTCAGCGCTTTAAATCTGTACGAGGGGGTTTCCCGCAGATTGTATATGTGAGAAACGGATATACCGCTAAGACGTTTATAGCGGATATCGCCGAATTTAAACTCGCGCTCAAGAATATTCTTCGTCGCCGGACCTGCCAGTCGCTCATGAAGATTATCCGTTTCCGCCAAGAGCTCTATGTCCTCTTTAGTGTAGATTACCGAAAACTTGTTGCGCCGGCCCCAGGATGCCTTTATCTCGCCGGTAAGCAGTTGCTTCTCTATAAGCCTGGTTAACTGCGACTCTGAAATCCCGGTCATAGCCCTCATGTATTTGCGCAGCGAACCTCTCTCGTCGCGCTTAAGGTCAAAGAACATGAAACGTTTGAGAACAGTTTCCAGCCAGCGGTATTTCTCGTCGCGGGAAGCGCTTTTAAGTTTAAGCCCCTCCGAGGCGGTTATAAGTTTTTTTATCTGACTGACTGTCGTTATGCCGGAATCGTCCATTTGTGTGGTCATGGTTATAGATTATGGACGGAAAACACCTCTTTTGCAAGCTAAAGCCGATTTCAATTTCATGCTCATCTTGCGTTGGAAACGGGCTTTTTCTCATGCTCATCCTGCATTGGATAATTCTACAGGAGGACTGGCTCGTACATTCTTATCTATAATACCGAAAACGGCGTATTTTGACGGGATTTTACGGCACTTGTCCGGCGGCCGGGCGGGGTTGGTCGGAGGGAGTCAGGCGTTGTCGGGGCTAGTCGTCGGCTGGTTGGGGTTAACCATAACGAAGGGTTCCCTCAAATCTTAACCGGACAGGTGTGGGTTGTCTATAGATCAAACTGGGAGGTCTTCCGATGAACATACGCTTGGCACTTTTGGCAGCCCTCACCATCGTAACGGCGTATTTCGCTTGGGGCTGGCTCAAGGATGTCTGAACCCGCTCGGCCCAGAAAGACCCGGCCATACGGCCTCCGACGACCGCCGAACTCGCCATCGGATTCGTCACAAACTTCTTCGACACGCTGGGCATAGGCTCCTTCGCGCCCACGACCTCGGTCTTCAAGCTCATGAAGGTCATGCCCGATGTGCAGATACCGGGAACGCTCAACGCGGGGCACACCATCCCCACGTATGTCGAGGCCGTCATTTTCATATCGATCGTTTCGATCGATATGAAAACCCTCATCTTAATGATCCTGGCGTCCGTGCTGGGAGCCTGGCTGGGAGCCGGCGTGGTCACGTCCTGGGAGCGGAAGAAAATCCAGATCGGCATGGGAGTGGCGCTGATCACTGCAGCGCTCTTTTTCACCATGAAAAACCTAGGAGTTTTCCCCGCCGGTTCCGATGACCTGGCGTTGGAAGGAGCGAGGCTGTTCCTGGGCTTGGCCGGGAATTTCATCCTCGGCGCCCTGATGACCCTAGGCATCGGCGCCTACGCCCCCTGCATGATTTTAGTCAGCCTGTTGGGTATGAATCCCATCGCCGCCTTCCCGATCATGATGGGCTCGTGCGCATTCTTGATGCCCATCTCTTCGTTTCGCTTCATCGCCAAGAAACGGTATGCCCCCGGACCCTCGCTGGGGCTGGCGCTCGGCGGCGCTCCCGCCGTACTCCTCGCCGCCTATATGGTTAAATCCCTGCCCATGGTCGCCTTGCGCTGGCTCGTGATCGCCGTCGTCACTTATACCGCCGTCACGATGTTCCGCTCCACCCAAAAAGAATAAAAGCATTACTTACGATAATCGCTCTTATATTGCCTACAGATTCGGAAAGGTTGTCAAAGAACAAAACGACTTTTTCAGGAGCAATCAACTAAAAAAGGCGCCAAGCTACTTGAAAACCTGTTTAAAAAGAAATAAGACTGGGGGGGCAGGACGGGGGCAGGCCCATGACGAGTGGTACCATATCTGGTACAACGGAAATGCGACTGCTATAACAACCAGCCAGGGGCGCGGCGAATAAATTGACGGGCATTATGTATCAATCCAGCAATTCTAAAGTGAATTTTCAAACTCGGCGCAGACGGGCCAAACGACCCATAGGAGAACCGGCCTTTTGCCGCAGAATTAACGACTTGTTACGTCCCACCTACTTGACTCCAGTTTTGGGGTAGTAAATCCCACCTAATTG
>CAZYFL010000084.1:0-9208 GCA_964646805.1 uncultured Elusimicrobiaceae bacterium
AGTCAGGAGTAAGAAGTTGCAGATTATTCTGAATTCTGGCTTCTGGATTCTGGCTCAGGTAGACAGTAGTCAGAATTCAGTAGTCAGGAGTAAGAAGTTGCAGATTATTCTGAATTCTGGCTTCTGGATTCTGGCTACCTGAGCAGTTACAAAATTTGTGATATACTACCAAACTATGAAAAAGATAATCATAAGTTTTGTTTTTTAGCACCTTCAGCTTCCGGGAGCCGCATTTTTGCTAGTATCTGGATAGCGCCGTAAGAGGCTGTGTCCATCAAATGGCAGGTATAAGACTGGTCGCGGTAAATTTAAGGAGACTACAATGGCAAACCCCAAATTCATGAAACCCATGCAGCCGGACGCGGACCTGGCGGCGGTGGTCGGCAGCGAACCCCTCCCCCGTACCCAGGTGATAAAGAAGCTGTGGGACTATATTAAGGCCAACGGCCTGCAGGACAAGATAAATAAGCGCAACATCAACGCCGACGATAAGTTGCTGAAGCTTTTCATCAAGCCGCAGATTACGATGTTCGAGCTGGCCGGTATTATTTCTAGGCACCTGAAGTAATAAGGTCCCGTTAAACCCGGGTCGCGGCTGAATCCGGCGGCGGCTGCCGACAGCGCCATATAGAACGGATTCTACACCGCCACCGCGCCTTTTCCTTCGGAGCCGTCTATGCGTACGTCCAGCGGAGCGTCAAAGCGCAGGCGGCGGATGTAGGAAAACTCTTTTTCCGCCTGGCCGCCTGTTACGGGTGTGCGCGCAATTATACGGTCCCAGTTTATAAAAGATCCGGGGCCGGTTTCATTTATGGTGAAATAGCCGATACCTAGCGAGGTCACGTTGTGGAAGAAATGTGTGCCGTAGGAAGGGTCCGCCGCCAAGTCGCCGTAGGCCGCCTCTATAATTATCCTGGAATTGGAAACATGGTGCCATTTGACCGGTATGCCCAATAGCGGGTCGCTTGAGCCCCAGCGGCCCGGCCCGATGATTATATAGGAGCGGCCCTCGGCGCGGAAGCGCGCATTAAGTTCCCCTATCTCCCCTGCTATCTCGCGGGTTTTAAGCAGATTGAATTTCTCCGGTATCACGTAAACAATATCCAGGATGTCGCGGTACGCGCCGTTGCCCAGCGCCTGTACGCTGAGGATCAGCAGGCTTTCGGGTTTGATATCTTTCAGGGACACCTTTTTTACCTGGCTGCGCGAGACCATCGGCCGCATCTGAAGTATATTGAAGGCCGCCGCACCGGATATAGGGTCGTAATCGCAGGCGAATTCCATCTCTATATTGCAGCCCATCGCCTCCTTGCCCAGCGCCGAAAGCGTGTTCAATATCTCTGAAAGGGGCAGCGCCCCGTTTTTTAGTATAGGGGCGAAGGTGATCAACCGGCGGCCCGGTTCCGAGATGTTGTCCAAAACGCGGTCATTCTCCGCGGAGTAAGTGGACCCCACCAGTTCAAGCGAGCCGTCCTTTTCCGCGTCCTCAATGCCTGCCGCTTCCAGGGCGGGCTCCTCTTCGTAACCCAGCGTCGTTTCCGAGGGCGCGGTCTTAAGCGCCATGAATTTTTTCTGCGAGTTGGCCAGAAAATCCTCTATAGTGCAGAACTGGTGCAGGTTCTGCGGGTGACTGGGCGAGAAGCGCAGCGCGTTATAGCCCTCCACTATGGTCTTGCCCAGGCCCAGCGCTACATGGGCTATAGAGTCTTCCGCCTTGAGCGGCGGCGCCGGGTAATAGTTATACGACTGTATGACCCCGGCAAAGGCGGGATAATGGCGGCCGCCCGGGTAAGCCCGGCCCACCACGCGCTGTATCACCACGGCCATCTTTTCCTCGTCTATTATAAGCGGGTTCAGCCTGCGGTAACCCCGCGCCTCGCACGAGAACACCGAGGCGTATATAAATTTCACCGCCCGCGCCAGTTCCTCCAGGCGGCGGGCGGGGTCGGGATGGTTGTTGGCCAGCATGTAGGTCTTATAAACCCCTGCGAAAGGCTGCGTCTTGGAATCCTCCAGCAGGGATGAGGATCTGACAGCCATCGGCCCCATAAGCTTTTCTACCAGGGCCTCCAAATCCCGCATAACGTAGTCCGGCAGCCGGGCATCCGCAAAGAGGGCGGCGATCTGCCCGTTGCTCCAGGTTTCGCTTAGCAGCGAATCCAGGCCGTTCTGTTCCATAAAAAAGTCAAATACATCCGATGCTATCACCACGGTGTTGGGCACGGCCACAGTGATGCCCGGCCAGCGGTTCTCCAGGTCCGTCTTGCTCAGCAGGAAATCCATGAAGGCCAGCCCCCTGGCTTTGCCGCCTATGGAGCCGGAACCGATCTTGGCGAAGGGAGTGGAATCGTCGAAGAGCTTGCGGTCGAATTTTAGCACCGTACCCAACTGCGTCTTGTAGATAAACTGGTGCATGGTCTCAATAAGGTGCTGGCGTAGTTGCTCGGGGTTGCCGAATTCCGAAATTTTCTTGGGCCTTATGTGGTAGGCCATCTCAAATTCGGTGCGCGCGAACAGCCACTTGGAAAAATGATTACTGCCGGCGTGGTAAAGAATAGACTCTATGGGCACCACCTTCAACAGTTTGAGCATGGCGTTAAGGTCGGCCGCGCGGGCCAGTTCCACGCCGTTCTTATTGGTAAAGATGAAGTCCCCGAACCCGAAATAGCGCAGTATAAAAGCGCGCAACTGCTTTGAGAGGTCAGTCGCCGCCTTGTGCATAAATGAGGCGCCCAGCGCGCCGGCCGCTCCAGCGAACCTGGAGTTGAAAGACTGGAGCAGAACGGGCATGTCGGGGTTGTCCGCCTTTATCCTGCGGGTAAGTGTCAGACCGGCCTCCTGACCGGAAACCCCGCCCATGGGGTACTCTATGTCGGTGATAACTCCCAGCAGGTTGGTTTTATATTTTTCGTATATATCCCAGGCCTCTTCGTAAGCGCTGCAGAAAAGGACCTTGGGTCTGGCGCGCAGGCGCATTATTTTTTTCGCCGGATTTAATTCCTCGATCATCACTATCTGCGTCTGCTTCAGCAGTTCCGTGTAGATGACCGGCAGGTAGGAGGAGTAGAACTTTATATTGTCTTCCACCAGCAGCACGGCCTGCACTCCCACTTTTGAGTCCTGTTCAAAATTACGGGCATCCTCTATGACGTTTATGATGGCTGAAAAAATGCGGGTGTCGCCGCTCCAGAGGTAAATCCCGTCAACCAGCGCGCGGGTTTCTTCCGGGATGATCTTTATGTCCTGTATGTTAAAAGAAAGCAGCGCCACCGGCAGCGTCCGGCGCCCCGCCTTCAGACTGCGGAAGAAATCCGCCATGTCGGTTTCGCCCACCTGTATCATGGCTATTACCAGGTCGTAGGAACCGTCCTTGAGCCTCTCAAGGGCCTGTTCGGACGTGGCCACGCGGGTTATCCTGGGGGCTGAACGGGAAGAGTAGCTCAACATCGCGCCAAAAAGAGCTTCATTGAGCCGGTCGTCGTCGGCCAGCAGGAAGGAGTCGTAAAGCGAGGCCACCAGCAGCACATTCTGTATTCTGTACGGCATCAATTTCTCGAAGCCGCCGAATTCCACTTCATAGCCGCCTGGGCGTTTAGATGCGTACATGGGAATATTGTAACTATCTTGTAACTACTCAGGTAGACGGTAGTCAGAATTCAGTAGTCAGGAGTAAGAAGTTGCGGATTATTCTGAATTCTGGCTTCTGGATTCTGGCTACCTGAGCAGTTACACTATCTTACTGTTTTTTAACGATCTCTTAATCCGGGTATATCGGAAACTTTGAGCAAAGGCCCTTTACCTGCTCCGCTATACCCTTAAGAGTTTTGTCGTTGTCCTTGTGTGTTATAGCTTCATCTATGAAGGCGGCGATGGCCGCCATGTCGCGGTCTTTCATGCCGCGCGTAGTGACTGCCGGCGTGCCTATGCGGATGCCGCTGGTTACCATGGGCGGCTGCGGGTCAAAGGGGATGGTGTTCTTGTTTACCGTTATCCCTGCCTTGTCCAGCGCTATCTCCGCGTCCCTGCCGGTCACATTCCTGGCGCGCAGGTCCACGCTCATCAGGTGGCAGTCGGTGCCGCCTGCCACAATACGGTAGCCGCGGGTCTGCATCTCACGGGCCAGTTTGCGGGCGTTCTTTACAACCTGCTTCTGGTATTCTTTGAAAGAAGGCGACAGCGCCTCTTTGAAGCAGATGGCTTTGGCCGCTATGGCGTGCATAAGCGGGCCGCCCTGGTTGCCGGGGAAATTGGTGCGGTCCACGGTTTTAGCGTAGGGCGCCTTGGAAAGGATCAGTCCGCCGCGCGGGCCGCGCAGCGTTTTATGCGTGGTGCTGGTCATGATGTCGGCGTATTCCACCGGTGAGGGGTAGATACCGGCGGCTATAAGCCCGGCATAATGCGCTATATCTGTAACCAGGAAGGCTTTCCAGTTGTCTGCCATCTTCTTGAGCCGCTTCCAATCCCAGATCCGGGAGTAGTTGGACGCGCCGGCCATGATAAGCTTGGGGCGCTCTTTCTCCATGAGTTTCCCTGCTTCATCGTAGTCCAGCAGTTCGGTCTCCCTGTTCACGTTCATCGTGACTATCTTGAAGTAGCGGCCTGAAAAATTGAGGGGATGGCCATGGGAGAGGTGGCCGCCGTGCGAGAGGTTGAGCCCCATGATCTTGTCGCCGGGGTTGATGAGGGAGAGGTAAGCGGCGATGTTGGCCTGGGTGCCGGAATGCGGCTGTACGTTGGCGTGCTCGGCGCCGAAGAGTTTCCTGGCGCGGTCTATGGCCAGTTTCTCGGCTATGTCTACATGTTCGCAGCCGCCGTAGTAACGCTTGCCGGGGTAGCCTTCGGCGTACTTGTTGGTGAGGACGGAACCGAGGGCTTCAAGGACGGCTTTGGAAGCGTAGTTTTCGGAGGCGATGAGCTCCAGGTTGTTCTGCTGGCGCAATACTTCGCCTTTTACAGCTTTGTAAAGCTGCGGGTCGTATCTGCGTATCTCGTCGTACATGGGATTTCTCCTTACTCTACATTTCTTTTTTCAGCCTTTCAGGCGCTACGCCGCTTTTACGGTTTCTACGTCCGGCGGACGCAGCAGAACCGTTACTTCTCCCTTTACCTCGCCGGCGGCTTCTATTCCAGCTATGACGTCGTCTATGACCCCGCCGGTCCATTCTTCGTAAATCTTGCTTATTTCACGCGCCACCACAGCGGTGAGGCCGGGACCGAATTCTTCGCGGGCCATAGACAGGAATTTTTTTAACCGGCGGGGAGATTCAAATAAAATTACGGTTTTATTCAGCGTGAAAGCTCCTTTCAGGGCCTTCACTATTTTACCCCGTGTGCGCGGCAGGAAGCCGAGAAAAATAAAAGAGTCTGCGGGCAGGCCGGAGCCGGCTGCGGCCGCTGTCACTGCGGAGGGTCCGGGTAGCGCCGTCACCTTCATCCCGGTCTGCCGGGTCAGCGCCACCAGCTTCCTGCCCGGATCCGAAACGCAGGGCGAACCGCCGTCGGTGACCAGCGCGGCGCTTTTGCCGGACCTCAGCCAGGCCATGGCCCCGGCCACGGAACGCTCGTCGTGCTCATTGTAGCGGAAAAGTTTTTTCCGTATGCCGTAATGATTTAGGAGGTTAACTGTGCGGCGGGTGTCTTCGCAGAACACCGCATCAACCTCTTTAAGCGCTTCCAGAGCCCGCAGGGTTATGTCTTTGAGGTTCCCGATTGGGGTGGGTACTATGAAAAGCATCAACCCAAATTCCCCTGTTGGAATTTTCTTTCATCCTTCCCGAAAGGCGGCCAATCTGAATTTTCCAGCTTTAGGAAGGCTTTTACAACATCGGGGTCGAACTGCCGCGCCGAACCCTTGGTGAGCTCGCTCTCTGCTGTCTCGTTGCTGAGGGCCTTGCGGTAGGGGCGGTCGCTGCGCATGGCATCCCAAGCGTCTATGGTGGCCACTATACGCGCGCCCAATGGTATCTCTTCGCCTTTGAGGCCTTCGGGGTAACCCATGCCGTTGTACCACTCCTGGTGGTAAAGCACCATCTGGGCCACCGGGCCAAGGAAGCGTATGGGAGAAAGTATCTGGTAGCCTATAGAGGGATGCTTCTTTATCTCTTCGTATTCTTCCGGCGTCAGTTTGCCCGGCTTTGAAAGTATGCCGCCGTCTATCCCTATCTTGCCTATGTCATGCAGCAGGGCCGCGTATTCCACATAGCGCAACATCTGGGCCGGCATATTGAGTTCTTCGGCCAGACGGCGGGCTTTTTGGCGGGCGCGGCCGGCGTGGTCGCCGGTGTAGGAATCTTTGGCATCTATCACGCGAGCCAGGGTCTGCACCATCTCCAGATAGAAGTTTTCCAGGCTTTCATAGAGTTTTATATTCTCAAGGGTTATGGCCGTCTCTCCGGCCAGCAGGGTCAGGAACTTCAGGTCGTAGTCGGTGAAGGATTCATTTTCGCGCGAGAGGTGCAGATTAAGCACGCCGAAGGGTTTGTCCTTGAGCTTCAGCGGGATGGCTATGAAGGGGTCCTTCTGTTCCTCCAGCCCTATAAAGTCCTTATACTGCGCGTTCTGCCGGGGGTCTGTCACGAAAATAGTTTCGCCTGTCTGGAAAGCGCGGCCGGCTATGCCCAGGCCCGGTTTTATATGCGTGTTCTCTATTACTTCCTTTGAAATATTCTTGGAGGCGACTATTTTCAATTCGTCAGTTTGCGCGTCGTGTATCATCAGGGAACCGCGCGGGGAACTTATCAGTTCGCAGGCGTTGTCCACCACGGTCTGATAAAATTCCTCTTTTTTTATGGCGCCGGCGTTTACTATGCCTATTTCATGTATAGTCAGCAGACTGGTAAGCAGTTCGTCGAACTTGCCCCAGGTGGTTTTGAGGGAAAGTTCAGTCCCGCCGGCTTCGGAAGAGGGTTTATCCAGGCGCAGATCGTATATCCTGCGCAACAACGCGCCAAGTATGAAAAGCAGTATGATTATGACCAGCGAAAGCAAGTATGTCACCGGATAAAGAATAGCAAAAGATAACAGTTGATAGCAAAGGAAGCTCTTGCCTTCTTGCTTTCAATTGCCGCGCATTAATGTTTATAATTGAAACATGAAAAGAAAGGCTTTGCGGGTGCTTGTCTGCGGGGCGGCCGGCCGCATGGGGCGCGCCATACGCGCCGAAATTGAGGGTTCAGGGTCTTTTGTCTTCTCCGGCGGGGTGGACGCAATATCCGGCGCGGGGGTAGAGGCGCCCGCCGCGTTTAATTACCTGCTCGGTTCCGCCGACGTGGTTCTGGATTTCTCCGCGCCCGCAGCCGCCTGCGCCTACGCGGCATCCTGCGCCCGCGCCCGCAGGCCTTTTGTGACCGGAACCACCGGTTTTTCTAAAAAACAATTGACCGCGCTGAAGGCCGCAGGCCGTAGAATTCCCGTTTTTGTCTCTCCCAATATGAGTCTGGCCGTAAACCTCACTTTCGCGCTGGCCGCCATGGCCGCCAGGCGGCTCAGGGGTTTTGATATACACATAAGCGAAGCCCACCACGCCGCCAAGCGGGATGCGCCCAGCGGCACGGCGCTATGCTACGCAGGGCACATCGCCCTGGCACGGGGCGGGGAACTCCCGCCCATTACCAGTGCGCGCGCCGGGGACATAGTGGGGGATCATACCGTACTTTACGCCGGGCCGCATGAGCGGGTGGAGATAACCCACAGGGCGCATTCCCGGGCTGTTTTTGCCGCCGGCGCGCTTAAGGCGGCCGTCTGGGTGTCCGGCCGCAAGCCCGGCTTTTACGATTATTTTGACCTGCTGGACCTGAAAAACCAAGTATGAAAGAGCTTCCGCTGGGCAAAAAACCGGACACATTCCCGCCGTATCTCTTCAAGGAACTTGACCGCCGCCGCGAGGAAGAGATAAAGAAAGGCCGCGACGTCATTTCGCTGGCCATAGGCGACCCTGACATTCCCACTCCTAAGCCCATAACCGAATTCGCCGCCAAAGCCGTTAAGAAAGCGTCCAACCACCGGTATCCTTACGGGCGCGGTTCCGCGGAGTTCCGCTCCGCCGTGACGGCCTGGCACAAAAACCGCCACGGCATAAAACTGGACCCGGAAACTGAAATTCTCGCGCTGATAGGCTCCAAGGAGGGCCTAGCCCATCTGCCCTTCGCGCTGATAAACCGCGGCGACTCGGTTATAATCCCGGATCCTGGCTACCCTGCCTATAAGACAGGTGTGATGCTTTCGGAGGGTCGCGTGGAGCGCCTTCCGCTTTTGGAAAAAGACGGTTTCCTGCCGGACTTCGGGAAACTTTCAAAAAAAACGCTGTCCCGCGCCAGGATGCTTTTCCTTAATTATCCGAACAATCCCACCGGCGCCTCGGCTGGACCGGATTTTTATAAAGAGGCGGTCAGGTTCTGCCGTAAAAACAACCTGTGGCTGGCGCAGGACGCGGCCTACTCTGAGGTTTATTTCGACAAGCCCCCGCCCAGCGTGCTTGAGGCGCCTGGCGCCATGGACGTGGCGGTGGAGTTCTACTCGCTTTCCAAGACCTACTGCATGACCGGCTGGCGCATGGCCTGGCTGGCCGGTAACGCGCGCGCCGTGCAGGCGCTGACCAGGCTTAAAGAACATCTGGACTCCGGCCAGTTCAACGCCGTGCAGGAGACGGGTATTTTCTGCCTTCGGAACCACGCCCGGCTTTCGGAGCCCATACGCCGCGCTTTTCAAACCCGCATGGAGTTTTTTACGGCGGAACTTGCGGTCGCCGGCTGGAAGGTGTTTGTGCCTGAAACAACCTTTTTCGTCTGGGCCAGGCCTCCGAAGGGCGGCAAATCCATTGGAGCGGTTTACCGCATGCTCTCTGAATCCTCGGTGCTTGCCACTCCGGGCTCCGGTTTCGGCCCCTCCGGGGAAGGGTATATCCGGTTTTCGCTCTGCGCCCCCGTCAACCGCATAAAAGAGGCGGCCCGCAGGATCGGGAAAATAGCCTGGTAAAGAAGAGATTACAGCGAATATCGTCGCTGTAATCAGTTGCTTGTTTATCGCTGTAATCTCGTAACTGCTCAGGTAGCCAGTAGTCAGAATTCAGGAGTCAGGAGTCAGGAGTCGGGAATGAGAACGTCGGCGATGAAAAAGGCTCCACCATTCTGAATTCTGGCTCCTGAATTCTGTCTGCCTGAGGTAGCCAGTAGTCAGAATTCAGGAGTCAGGAGTCAGAAGTCGGGAATGA
>CAZYFL010000085.1:0-8944 GCA_964646805.1 uncultured Elusimicrobiaceae bacterium
CTGTCTCCAGACCGCTGACTCAAATGGGCTTACCAGCAAGCCCTCTTTCAGCCTCATCTATTTCCCCGGCCAGGTGAAGACCGGCCCGGAAATAGACCGCATGGCCCTGGCGTTGTCCAGGTCGCTGGGCGCGAATTACGAGAGGGTGCGAAAAAATATCTACAAGGCGGCTTCAAAAGAGAAACCGGTGCGCCTGGCGGAAAATCTGCCGCTCAAAATAATGCTGGCGCTTTCGGAGCTTAAGGCGGTATATCCCGGGGTGGACGTTATATTGGAGGCCAGACGTTACTATCCTTTCGGCGCCTATCTGAGCCATTTGGTGGGCTATATAGGCAAGATGGATGCCAGGGATTGGGTCTCCCGCTCTAGGGACAAAAATTATTACATGGACTCGCGGCTGGGCAAGGCCGGCCTTGAGCAGTTGTATGAAAAGGAGCTTAAGGGCAAGGACGGCGGCATTTATCTGGAAGTAGACTCCAGGGGCAGGCTCAACAGGGTGATGGAAAGCCGCAAGTGGATACCCGGCGCGGACATTTTTCTGACGATAGATTCAAAAGCGCAGGCCGCCGCAGAAGAAGGACTTGAGAAATCCATAAGCGGGAAAGGAGCCGTGGTGGCGTTGGACCCGCGCAGCGGCGCGATAATCGCGTTCGCCTCCATGCCGGATTACGATCCCAACATGTTCGTGCTGTCAGGCACGGAAAAGGAGGGGCTGCCGGCGGGAAAGATTCTTCCTGAATTTAACGCGGCGTTGCAGGGCAGTTATCCGCCAGGCTCCATCTTCAAGATAATCACTTCCGCCGCGATACTTGAGTCGGGGCGCGTCCGACCGGATGAAAAATTCCACTGTCCCGGCTACTACGATGCCGGCAGCCGTGTCTTCAGGTGCTGGGAGAAGAAGGGGCACGGCAACATCGCTTTCATAGCGGGCCTGGCGAACTCCTGCGACGTTTATTTTTATAACGCCGGCCAGCGCGCAGGCGCCCTGGCGATAGAAAAATATTCGCGGACCTTCAGGCTGGGGATTACTTCCGGCATACCGCTGCCAGGGGAGAAAACCGGCAACGTGTTCGGCCCGAGCCTCCGCGCCGCCAGGAAAAGCTACTGGTTTATAGGCGACACGCTGAACCAGGCCATAGGCCAGGGTGAAATCCTGATGACTCCAATGCAGGCCGCCGGCATGATAGCAGCGGTCGCCAACGGCGGTGTTTTTCACCGTCCCTATTACGTGGACCGCATCGTAAAAAGCGACGGCCAGCTGTTTTACCAGGGCAAGCCGGAGACTTTGAGCAGCGTACAGTTGAAGGATAACGCCTGGGCGCTTATCAGGGAGGGTCTGCACAGCGTGGTGCTGGAAGGCACGGGGAAGATCGCCAGGATAAACGGAGCGGAAATTTACGGCAAGACTGGCACGGCGCAGAACCCGCAGGGCAAGGATCACGCCTGGTTCGTGGCTTACGCCACCGTCAACAACGAGCCCGCAAAAATAGCGGTGGCGGTGTTGGTCGAGCACGGCGAACACGGTTCCTCCGCCGCAGCTCCCATAGCCAAAGCGGTGATCGAAGCGGCGTTGCGCTCCGAGCTGCCCTCTAAAAACAAGCCGACAGCGGCTGTCGCGCCGGTTAAGGGCACGGAACTTCCGCATCCGGCGGCCGCGCCCGGGGATATAATATGAGCTTTACACCCCAGGGCGGGCTCAAAAAAGGCAGGATAGACTGGGCTCTTTTCCTTGCCGCGATGCTGTTACTGGCGCTGGGTACGATCGCTATTTTCTCGTCGGTGGCGGTGCTGCCCGGCCAGGCGCGCATAATAAGAATGCAACTTATAGCCATCCCGCTGGCCCTTATCGCCTTCGGCGCAGCCTGGAGCCTTAACTATCAGGTTTACCAGGACCAGTGGAAATTTGTTTACGGAATAATACTGGCGATACTTGCAGGGGTGCTGATCTTCGGAGCGCTGGATAAGGGTGCGCGTTCCTGGTACCGTCTGCCTTTCTTTTCCATACAACCTTCGGAGTTCGCGCGGGTGGGGCTTATCCTGGTGCTGGCTAATTTTCTGGACAAACGCATCGGCAGGATACGGGAATTCCCTACTGTGCTGGGCGCTTTCGCGCTGTGCGTGCCGGTGTTCCTGCTGCTTATAAAACAGCCGGATTTCTCCGCCGTACTTATTACCTTTCCCGTGGTCCTGATCATGCTTTTTTCCGCCGGCGCCGGCGTCTTCCACCTTTCCATCATACTGGGCTACGCTTTAATCTCGGCGCTTTTCCCGATTCTCTGGAGCGTGATAACTCTTACCCCGGAACTGCTGGACAACACGCTGGTAAACTACTTCTTCCACTTGTCCGATTCCTGGCTCAGCGCCTCAACCTTCGTGGCGGGTATGGTCTTCGGCGCATGGCTGCTGTGGCGGCTTTCGGTGCGGCTCTACGTCAACGTCTCCGGCATCTACTTCGCGGGCGCCGCGTTGATGCTGATACTGGGTTTTTTCTCCGGCACACTGGTAAAAAATCAGATGAAAGATTATCAACAGAAGCGGCTGGAGGTTTTCCTTTCACCGGAGAGCGATCCGCGCGGGGCCGGCTACAATCTGCTGCAGGCGCGCATAGCAATAGGCTCCGGCGGCATACTTGGCCGCGGGGTTTTTTCGGGCACACAATCGCGTCTCGGGTTTGTGCCGGAGCGGCACACGGACTTCATCCTGGCCGTGGTGGGCGAGGAGCTGGGTTTCTGGGGCATGCTGCTGGTGACAGGGCTTTACGTGCTGATGATGCGCAGGATAATGCATGGGGCGCGCCTGGCCCGCGACCGTTTCGGCTACCTTGTTAACTGCGGCATCTTCGGAATGTTCCTGGTATATTTCTGTATAAATTTCGGCATGCTGCTGGGGCTGTCACCCGTGGCCGGAGTGCCGCTGCCTCTGGTTTCATACGGCGGCTCTAACCTGGTAGCCACGCTGGCGGCGTTGGGTATAGCCGAATCGGTTTACGCGCGGCGCTACGCGCTGGTCTGATTTGCCTATCCCAGCAGACTGTCAGTTACTGGTGACTTTCTTTTATGAACGAAGGACCTAAATCCAGGATACGGCTTAAATTCGCGCGGCTTGAAGCGGCGAAGGACCTGAGCCATCTGGAGCAGATAAAAATACTGCGCGGCAGGGTTGCGGCCTGCGGGCTGAAATTCTGCCCGGCGGCCGGAAGACGGCTGATGCCCCGCATGGCCTTCGGCCCGGCTGTCTCGGTGGGTCATGAAAGCAATTGCGAATACGCCGACCTATACCTGGAGGAATTCGCCAGGGGGGATGCGGCGGGGGAGAAGCTGCAGCTGCTGGACGACAGGCTTTTCCGCCTTGTTTCAGCGCGCCGCATACCGGTGTTTTTCCCTTCCATAGAAGCGACCGTAAACGCGGCGGAATATTTTATCGAAGCGGAATTTCCCGTGGATTTTTCGCAGGCCGCAGTGGATGCCTTCATGGGATTGAAAAACATGGCCTACGAAAAAGTCAAACCCTCAGGGGAGCGCAAGCTCCTGGACGCGAGGATGCCGGTGCTCACGGCCTCTTTTGACAAGGAATGCGCGTTATTGAAGGTTACATTGAAGTTGGAGCCCGGCAAGAGCGTAAAGCCGGAAATAGTCGCGGAGCTTATGTGCGGAGGCAAGTCCGGTTTCAAACGCATAGTGCGCAAGGAACTTTACTGGTTTAACTCCGGCGGGAAGCTGGAAGTATTCTGACAGCAGGCGGAGATTGAGGTAGGATAAGAAGTTGCAGTCATTTTACCTATACATCTGCCTTTACACTAAGGAGAATTTATGGCAAATGCAAAGATTAAAAAAGAAATTTTCGCCAACACCTCATTCGAGGAGACGCGGATAGCGATACTGGAGGCCGGCAAGCTGGCCGAGCTCTTCTGGGAGCGTCGCAATTCCGGAAACATTGTGGGCAACATTTACAAGGCTGCAGTGGAGAACGTGTTGCCCGGCATCTCCAGCGCGTTCATGAATATCGGCCTGGACAAGAACGCTTATATCTATATCTCCGACGTTCTGGGCAACCAGAAGGAGCCGATAGACAAGCTGCTGAGAAAAGACCAGGAAGTAATGGTACAGGTGACCAAGGATGCCATCGGTACCAAGGGTATGAAGGTGACCATGGACGTGTCGCTGCCGGGGCGCTATCTGGTACTGACCCCTTTTCAGGAATTCGTCGGCGTTTCCAAGAACATAGAAGACGTGGAGGAACGCCAGCGGCTTTCCGGGATAATGCGAAAAATAGCCGATACCAGGACCCTGGGCGCCAAGGGCTGCATAGTGCGCACCGAGGCCGAGGGGGCCGCGGAGGAGGAAATGGAGCGGGAGGTAAAATATCTGCTCCGGATGTGGGACACCGTCCAGGCCAGATTTGACAGCTCCAGGCCGCCCGCCCTGTTGCACAAGGATATGGACATGACCATGCAGGTGGCGCGCGACATCCTCTCCGAGGAGACCACAATCTACATGCTGGACAATAAGGACGATTTCCATAACGTGCAGGAGTTCGCCGCGAAGATCTCCCCGGATCTGAAGGACCGCATAAAGCTGTACGACAGCAAGACGCCTATCTTCAAGGCGTTTAATATTGAGAAGGAGATAGACGAATTGCGGCGCATAAAAGTGCCGCTCCCCAACGGGGGCAGCATCATCATACAGGAGGCGGAGTCCCTCTGCGCTATAGATGTCAACACGGGCCGTTTCACCGGCTCAAAGTCCCAGGAGGAGACCGTGACCGCCACCAACATCGAGGCGGCCCAGGAAGCGGCGCGCCAGCTCAGGCTTCGCAATATCGGCGGCATAATAGTGATAGACTTTATAGACATGAAGAAAGCCGCAAACCGCCACAAAGTGGTCAGCGTCATGGAGGCCGCCGTGAGCCGCGACCGGGCCAAAATACGCATACTTCCCATCACCCGCCTTGGCTTGGTGGAAATGACGCGCGAACGCAAGCGGGAGAGCACCGTCAGTCTTCTCACCGAGGATTGTCCCGAATGCCACGGCTCCGGGCGTGTGCTGTCCAGCGAGAGCATACGCATAAAAATACAACGCGAGATACACAATATCACGATGGGCCGCCCCGGCGGGAACCTGCGCGTGGTGACGCACCCGATACTGGCCGAGGCGCTCAGGAAAAAGCAGAAGATGATGGAAAATAACGTGCACCGCAGCGTGAAGCTGGCCTCCGACCCGCAGCTGACGTGGGAAGACTATAGAATAATACTGGAGTAGGGATGAGGGAAGAAAGAACTGCAGCTTATAGAGGGATTTTATGCTGAAAAGAATGTTTATATGTTTGTTTACTGCGGCGGTGTTTTGCGCGCCGGCGGTTGCGCTGGTGGATGAGGTAAGCTACCTGAAGAACGGGGTTTACTCAGGTAAGATAGGCACCTACGCTTTGGGCGGGGCGGTTTACCTGGATGCCGCGCAGGCTGCCAGGCTTATAGGAGGGAAAATTTACTGGTATCCGGTGTCCGGCAAGCTGCTGCTGCAGATAAAGGGCAAGAAAGTGGTCTTTTTCATGAAGTCGGATTCAATTATTCTAAATGACGATACCGTGGAATTCCCGAACCCGATGATAGTGCGCGGCGGCAAAGCTTTTCTGGCGCTTAACTTCTTTATCTCAAAACATTTCGCCGAGGCCTTCGGCTTCAAGCTGGACTATAACCCGGCGACAGGCGCTCTGGCCGCGCAGCGGGCGGTCAACATAACTTCTATAAACTATTTTTCTCACCAGGAGAAGACGCGCATAGTGGTGTATATGGAG
This sequence comes from uncultured Elusimicrobiaceae bacterium, assembly GCA_964646805.1. GTDB lineage: Bacteria > Elusimicrobiota > Elusimicrobia > Elusimicrobiales > UBA9959 > UBA9959. The sequence goes on from CAZYFL010000085.1 coordinate 5,794, forward strand.
GAACCTCTGGAGTGGCAGGCTTCACAGAAAGAGAATAATTTATTCGGGATAACCATTTTCAACGGGGTAATCGGTCGCGAGGAAAAGCTTAGCATAGGCGATGGGGCTGTGCGCGGGGTGGACCTGCTGCAGGAAAATAAAACCGCCCGCCTGGTGATAAATCCCGACGATAATTTCGGCAAGGTAACCGTTATCAGGCTTTCCGATCCCGACCGCCTTGTCATAGACGTTTTAAGGCTGGCTGTCCCTGTGCGCCAGAGCATAACCGGAGAGACGGCGGGCGCGGCCGAAAGCATACCTGTTATAACTCCCCTGGGCGGAGGTTTTGAACTTGCGGCTGCCGGCGCCGCTGTGGCGGCCTCCTCCGCGGCGGAGGTGAATATACCAGACAAACTGGAGATAGGCGCGGGCCGTAAAAAAATAGTTATAGATGCCGGACATGGGGGCAAGGACCCCGGGGGCCGCAAACTTTTCGGCCTGAAAGAAAAGGAGTTGAACCTGCTGGTGTCTAAAGAACTTTACGAGCTCCTTAAAAGCGAGGGTGTTTTTGACGTGGCGCTTACGCGCAACTCGGACGAGTTCATTCCGCTGGCTGACCGTTCTGTTATAGCGAATAATTTCAAGGCGGACGTCTTCATCTCAATCCACGCCAATGCCTCGCGCGACAGGCGCGAGAGGGGCTTTGAAATTTACTTCATGTCCGAGAAAGCTTCGGACCCCTGGGCCGCGGAAGTGGCCGATTTTGAGAACTCCGTCATAGGCCTTGAGGACGGGGGTGGGCAGGGCGACCCGGCGGCCATGCTGCTGCATTCCATGGCCCGTAACGAGTATCTCAACGAGGGCAGCCGGCTGGCCGGCCTTGTGACCGCAGAGATGGAGAAGCGTACGCCCTTCGTTAACCGCGGGGTAAAGCAGGCCGCTTTTTACGTGCTGAGGGGAACATATGCGCCCGGCATACTGGTGGAAATGGGTTTTATGAGCAATTCTTCCGACCAGAAAAACATGAACGATAAAAAAATGCGCGCGAAAATCGCGAATTCAATTTATAAAGCCGTTATGAAATATTCCGAGATTAAGAAGTGGCAATAGCTGATTCCACGGAACGGAGTCAGCTGTCGCAAATTACAGATCACAAGCCACAGGTTACAGGTTTTATGAAAAACAGCGGGCGGCCGATAGGGATTTTTGACTCAGGGCTGGGCGGGCTGACGGTTTTTAAAGAGTTGCGCGCCCTGCTGCCCGGGGAAGACCTTATCTATTTTGGAGATACGGCACGGGTCCCCTACGGTACAAAGTCGGCGGAGGCCGTTCTGGCTTTTTCAAGAGAAATAACCTCTTTCCTGCTGGGAAAAAAGATAAAATTTCTGATAGTGGCCTGCAACACGGCCTCCTCGCTGGCGTTGGAGGAAATAAGGAAGCTTTCCCCAGTGCCCGTTCTGGGGGTTATAGAGCCGGGTGTGGAGGCCGCGCTGAAAGCGGTTTCCGCCGGGGGCCGGGTGCTTGTCATCGGCACTTCCGCCACCGTGAACAGCCGCGCCTATTCCCGCGCCCTGGCGGAGTCAGGCCCAGGAATAGCGGTGACGGAGAAGGCCTGCCCGCTTTTTGTGCCGCTTGTGGAGGAAGGCTGGCGCTCGAAGCCGGTGGCGGCAATAACGGCGCGCGAATATCTTGCGCCTTTCAGGGGAAAAATCGATGTCCTTATCCTCGGTTGTACACATTATCCGTTGCTGAGAAAAGTTATAGCGCGCGTGATGGGTCCCCGCACCAGCATAGTGGATTCCGCGCGGGCGGCCGCGAGGGGCGCCCGGGCCGGGCTGGCCGTACGCGGCCTGCTTAACCAGGCCCGCCGCGGGCGTTCGGAGTTTATAGTGAGCGACGCGCCGGACCGGTTTGCGGAATTGGCGCTTAAGTTGCTGAAAATTAAGACAGGCAAGGTGGCGGTTAAGAGGTTTTAGGTAACTGCTCAGGTAGCCAGAAGTCAGAATTCAGGAGTCAGAATGAGGATGTCGGCGACGAGATTTTTGGAGGCCTATTCGCGGGCTATTCTGAATTCTGACTCCTGAATTCTGGCTACCTGTGTAGTTACGATTTTAGCCTGAATCCGGTCTACCAGGATAGTGACCCTTTGCGGTTGATTAGAAAGTGTTTGAAATGGAGGTTATAGAGTTATGAATAAACCTTTAATTGCGGCGCTGTTGCTTATTTGCGGGGGGGCGCTTTGCGCCCAGGATCCGGTTGAGAAAAAAAGGACTGTGGCCGGGAAAAAAGCAACAACGCTCCTGGCAGCCGCACCTTCCGTGCAACCGGAACAGCCCGCCGCGCAGCCTAAGAAAGCCGCCAAAGACGAGTCGGCAAAGACGGCAGCTGCTAAACCGGATGAACAGGACGCAGAGGAGTCGGGTGTAATGATAGATTCAAAGGCCGGGGCCGAGGAAGCCGGGTCTCCCGGGGCTTATGGCGTGGAGCAGGACGAGCGTGCGGCGCCCGGCGGGCTTCCTTCGTCTTACGGGCAGTGCAAAGGGGTTATAAACGATGCCGACCGGAGCATACTGGTTTTTGAAAATCCGGAAGACGGCGCGGTTTCTTTTGTCCAGATGACGGTGGGTAAGACCAATGTTTCCTGGAAGTTGGTTGATCGCATACCGCGTAGCGCCGATTGAATCGGCAATTATCTGATTGCCTGTTGCCTTACCGGCTACCCTGTTAGAATGCTAAAATATATTTCCTGGGTAGGCAGGCGTTGCCATAGGCTTGAGGTACAATATGAAAAGAAAGGACCTTGTAAGACATCTTGTAAGCAAAGGCTGTGTGCTCTCACGCGAAGGCGGGAAGTATTCTGTTTTCCTTAACCCGATTACAACTAAGGAAATCCCGGTTACCAGGCACACCGAAATAGCGGATTTTACCGTGCGTAAAATCTGCCGGGATCTGGGAGTAGACCAGCCGTGAAGATAAGGCTGAAGGATGAGGGGAAGCGGGGCGTAAAAATGCAGAGATTTTCTCTGCCCTTTGGCCTTTATCCTTTAGCCTTAGCCTGCGCCTGCGCAGCGGCCAGGTTGGACGTGATACAGGTGGGCCCCTGGTTCGCTCCGCGCGCCTGGCGCGAAGTTGAAATGTTTTCCTCGCGCAGTGAGATCCGCGCCCCGTGGGG
>CAZYFL010000086.1:0-8882 GCA_964646805.1 uncultured Elusimicrobiaceae bacterium
TAGTTACCACTGACTACTGGATTAATGCCGTTTATCTGGAAAGTTTATCACCCGTGCTCTTAAGCTCGGACTCAATCTTTGCGGCCCGCTCGGCAAAGGTTTTTATGTCGTCTTTTTTACCCAGTTTCCCGGAGACTCTGGCGAGGTTAAGCCAGATGTTGCCGTCAAACGGATCGGCCTTGGAGGACTTGAAATAATAGTCTTTGGCCTCCTCGTATTTGTCTTCCATGAAGCTCAGATTGCCCATGTTATTAAGCGCCCCTGCGTTGAACGGATCCTTCTCAAGTACCTTTTCAAAGCAACCGGCAGCCTCGCCGTAAGCCTTGTATTCGGCGTGCACGATGCCCAGGCTGAGGTTGGTCTCCATATCCCCCGGGATTTCCCGCAGTATGCGGCCGTAGTGTTTTTTCAGATATTCGTAGCGGGCGGCCGTAAGCGAAGTGATGGCTTCTTTGACGCGCTCCGACAGTCCGGCGGACGAGTACTTATCAGACTCGGTCTCCGGCAGCGTCACAGGCTCAAACTCGTTCCAGGAAGCCCTCACGTCTATAACGCGGACGTCCTTGTCCATCTTGCGGTAAAGGCCGGCCGCGTGTAAAATGGAGTCCTGGAAACTCTTGCCCACCATGGTGGTTTCAACCCCCACCCACCAGGTGTTGTTGTATTTTATCAGATAGTCTTCCGGCACTCCAACTAGGTTCGCGTCGTTCTCTCCGGTGTCAAACATCAGCGCTATATGGGCGGGGAAGTCCAGCAGCGCCACATGCATGCCGGAAGCCTCAAAGATGCTGGCGAACAGGGCGGTCAGGTCGTCGCAGTCGCCGCTCTTTAGCTGCAGCGTGTTGCGCGGGAACTGCACGGTGTCCAGCGCCAGGTTCTGCGTGGACTTAAGCACCGAGTAGGGATTTGCAGGGTCGGCCAGGTAGGTCACGCCATATTCGCCCAGGCTCTCCCAGATCATCAGCGCGGTCAGGATGCTTTCGTCAAGCAGCGAGGCTTCCGCCTCAAACTTCTTCTTCTCAAGCAGGGCGAAAGCCCTGAAGGACGAAACAGGGTTGTCTTTCACGGTTATGAAGTTGGCCAGCCTGGCCGGGTTGTCCCACACTATTGCGTTTTTGGAAAGCACCTTTACCGGTTTATTCAGGGTAAAGGTTTTCTCCGCCCCGTCCTGGTAATAAGTCAGGGTAAGCTGGCACTGTATAGGCGTATCCTCGTTGATGTTAAGTATCCGGTTGTTCAGCGTGGCGGACAATGCCACCTCGGCCTGTTGCTGCGCCTTCACCTCTTCAACTATGGTGTCGCTCGGGAAGTCCATGAAATCCTTGAAGTAGAAGGAGAGTTTCACGTTGGTGAAGTCGCTGTCGGTGTTGTTCTTCACCGCGATCCTGCCGACCGGGTTCTTCTGATAATACTTGTAGTTGGCGGAAAAGATGTAGTTGAGTTCCAGCGGCAATATCTCCATCGGGGCGATGTTTTTATTCTCCGCCTCGGGCGCCGGGGCCGCGGCTACGGGAGCTTCCGGCGGCTCAATGTAGACCCCTGCGGAGGCGGAAAGCCCTCCCCTCACGCCGGTAGCCGACAGCCCTGCCGCATGGTAATAATAGGTAACCCCGGCCGAAAGTCCGGAATCCTCAAAAGCTTTATCTTTAGCGCTGCCGACCTCCACAGGATCGTCGGCGCCTTTGCCGCGATACACCTTGAACCCGCTTGTCCAGGCATTGGTCCCTGCGTTCCAGGAAAGCTTAACGCCCTTTCCCCCGGCCTCCGCCTTCAGGTCAAAAGGCGGCGGCGGCAGGTAACTGATGTTAAATGCCAGAACCCGCGCGTTCTCCAGGTCGGAGACATATATTTTGTCGTTGCGGAAGGCCAGGTGCTGGGGCGCCCAGAGTTCCCGCTCGCCACGGCCCTTGGCAAAGAAACTGGCCGTGAAATTGCCGGCATCGTCGAAGATTTTAACATTGAAGGAGCCCTTGTCCAGTATATAGAAGAAGCCTTTGCCGTCATATACCAGCGAGGCTGGGTTCTGCAGTCTCCCGGAATCTTCCCAGACGCGCAGAAACCTGCCCATGGCATCCAGGACTATGACTTTTTTAAGCGCGGAGTCCAGCACATATACATTTCTGTTTTCGTCGCAACGGATCGCAACCGGGTTGACAAGCGCCACACCGCCCAGTTCCGGGCCCACCGCGAAAAGGAACATCCCGTCGGCGTTGAAAGCCTTTATCTTCTTATTTTTGGTGTCAGCCACATATACATTGCCCTTGGAATTAACGGCCACGGAAGACGGCATTCTGAACTGGCCCTCCCCCGAGCCGCTCTCGCCGAACATGTTGTCGTAGGCGCCGTCGGGTTTGAAAACCTGGATCCTGTCGTTACCGGTGTCGGCCACGTATATCATTCCACTGGGATCCACGAAAAGACCGCGGGGCGCGCGGACCTGCCCCTGCAATTTGCCTTCGCGGACAAGCGTTTTTTTTGTGGCGCCGTCTATAAGGGCTATCTCTTTGGCTTCCGGCAGCCAGGCAACTATCTTCCCGTCGGGAGTCACAGTGAACACGTCGGCCTTAAAGAGGAATTTATTTGAAGGCCCTTTGACGGTAAAATGGTCAAGTATGGCGGCCATGGGCAACCCGGGCCCGGTTTCAACTCCCTCAATCGCGATCATAACCACTTTTTTGTTTTCCTCGTCGCAGAGGTAAAGCATGCCGGTCTCGTCAATGGCTATGTCGCGCAGGTTCTTAAATTCGCTCTTGCCCTTTCCCCTGGTGCCGAAGGTGCCTATTACCTCGCTGGTTTCCGAAACCTCCCTGACCTTCCCCTCTTTGGAATTTATCGCGTAAAAAATGCCGTATTTGTCTACGGCCGCGCCGTTGTTGGCCAGCGGGTATTCCTTGAGCAGTTTGCCTGTTCTGTCGTATTTCTGCAGCAACGCCTTCTCGGGGTCGGAAATAAGAACGTCCCCGGAGCGGTTGAGCGAGATTTTGGCGGGGTTAAGTTTTGTGACTCCGTCGGATCTGGCCACGGCGAAGCCGTAGAGGTAAATACCATCGGCGTTAAAAACGTCTATCCTGGAATTTCCGGTATTGGAAACATACACCCTGTCGTCCGGCCCATAGGCTATGCCCCTGGGGGCCTTAACCTGTCCGGGCTCGGAACCTTCGCTTGAAAAGGCCCAGAGCATCTTTCCATCCGCGTCAAAAACAGCCACGCGGGAGTTGCCGGTGTCGGCCACATAAAGTCTGCCGGCCCCGAAGGATATCGCCTCAGGGGCTTTCAGGCCGCCCTCTATTTTCTTCAGTTGTTTCCCCGCGGTATCAAAAACAAACACGGCGTTAGCCTTGGAGTCGGCCACGAAGACCTTGCCCCCGGCTACCGCAACAGCGGCCGGCTTCAAAAATGCGGGGCTTAGTATCTGGCCTTTGAATTCTATTTTTTCATAGGCGGCCGAGACGGACGCCAGGGCTAAAAATATAAACGAAAAAAGAATGCGGTTCATTTTACTGCCTCCCTGATATGGCGCCTGCGTCCGTCTTAAGCGAATGATCCTTAACGGCCAGGCTACTGTTGCGCTGATCTATTGTACTAAATTTTCGCGCTTGCCCTGCGCGTCGCTAATATTTTATGATACATAAATATCCCGCGAAATTCCGGAGCTATGTGTTTATGGATACGACATTCATTCGGCGCTTTGCAACAACCTCAATAGGCAGGAAAGTCGTAATGGCCGTCTCCGGCCTGTTGCTGGGCGGTTTTATGCTGGCGCACCTAGCTGAAAACCTGCTGCTTTTTAAGGGCGAGGCGGCTTATAACGGCTGGGTGAACATGCTTATTTCAAACCCCGTTACCCCCCTCCTTGAGATAGGGTTGCTTTTTATCTTCCTCGCGCATATCATAACCGGCATATGGGTGCGGGTGGAGGATTTTTTCAACGCCCCCTGCGGCTACGAGGCGCGGAAATGGCAGGGCGGCCGCACCATAGGTTCCGCCACCATGCCCTACACCGCTGCGGCCATCCTGACCTACCTGGTCTACCATATGCTGACCTTCCGCTTCGTGGACCATTCCATGGGCTTTTACCAGATGGTAACTTACGCCTTCCGCGATCCGGTATTTGTGGCCGTATACATAGCCGGCTCCGCCGCGCTGGCCCTGCATCTCAGCCACGGCATGCAGAGCGCTTTCCAGACGCTGGGCCTGAGCCACCCCAAGTACACTCCCCTCATAAAAACAGGAGGCGTTCTGGTGGCCGTTTTAATGACGGGCTTTGCCCTTATCTCGGTGTATTATCTGCTGGGCATGGACATTAAAGCGGTCATCATCAGGTAAACGTAACTACTCAGGTAGCCAGTAGTCAGAATTCAGGAGTCAGGAGTCAGAAGTCGGGAATGAGAACGTCGGCGATGAAAAAGGCTCCACCATTCTGAATTCTGGCTCCTGAATTCTGTCTACCTGAGTTACAGATAAACAGCAAACTGTTTTTTGGAGAAAAAAATGAAACTTGACGCTCAAATTCCAGCGGGACCGATAGAAAAAAAATGGGACTCGCATAAATTCAACCTTAAACTGGTGAACCCCAGCAACCGCCGCAAATATGAAGTGCTTGTGGTGGGCTCCGGCCTGGCCGGCGCCTCGGCCGCGGCCTCACTGGGCGAACTGGGCTACAACGTGAAAGTCTTCACCCTCCACGACTCCCCCCGCCGCGCCCATTCCATAGCGGCGCAGGGCGGCATAAATGCGGCCAGGAACTACCCCAATGACGGCGACTCCGTCTGGCGACTCTTCCACGACACCGTGAAGGGCGGAGATTACCGCGCCCGCGAGGCCAATGTTTACCGCCTGGCGCAGCTCTCCAACCAGATCATAGACCACTGCGCGGCCATAGGCGTGCCTTTCGGCAGGGAGTACGGCGGCCTGCTTTCAAACCGCTCTTTCGGCGGCGCGCAGGTTTCACGCACTTTTTATTCGCGGGGCCAGACCGGACAGCAATTGCTGCTGGGCGCCTATTCAGCCATGATGCGCCAGGCGGCGGCCGGCAGCGTTACGGTGCTGCCGCGCCGCGAAATGACGGATCTCGTAGTAAAAAACGGACACGCCCGCGGCATAACCGTACGCAACCTGCTGACCGGGGAGATTGAATCCCACTCAGGCCACGCCGTTCTCCTGTGCACCGGCGGTTACGCCAATGTTTTCTATCTTTCCACCAACGCCGCCACATGCAATGTCTCCGCCCTCTGGGCGGCCTATAAACGCGGGGCCGGCTTCGCCAACCCCTGCTTCACGCAGATACATCCCACCTGCATACCGCGCTCGGGGGAGCGCCAGTCAAAACTCACCCTTATGAGCGAAAGCCTGCGCAACGACGGCCGCATCTGGGCGCCCAAAGCCAGGGGCGACAAGCGCTCCCCCAACGACATCCCTGAGGCCGAACGCGACTACTTCCTGGAAAGGCGTTATCCGGCATTCGGCAACCTGGTGCCGCGCGACATAGCTTCACGGGCGGCCAAGACCGTGGTTGACTCCGGCTTCGGGGCCGGGGCTACCGGGCAGTCCGTATACCTGGACTTCAGGGACTCTATAATACGGCGCGGCGCCGACAAGATACAGGGCGAATACGGGAACCTGTTTGATATGTATTACCGGATAACCGATGAAAACGGGTATAAAACCCCCATGCGCATCTACCCGGCTCCGCATTACACCATGGGTGGCCTCTGGGTAGACTACAATCTTATGACCACCATCCCGGGCCTGTTCGCCCTGGGCGAAGCCAATTTCTCGGACCACGGCGCCAACCGCCTGGGAGCCAGCGCGCTGATGCAGGGACTGGCCGACGGATTCTTTATAGCGCCGTCTACCGTAAGCGGCTATCTGGCCGCCGGGAAATTTGAAGCGGCTTCCACCGGCGACAGGGAATTCACCGATTCGGCCGATCAGGTGCGGAAACGCGTCAACCGTCTGCTTGCAATAAAAGGGAAGAAAACCCCGTCTGAGCTGCACCGCCAGCTGGGCAACGTCATGTGGAACGACGCGGGGATGGAGCGCAGCGAGGCGGCCCTCAGAAAGGCTCTTAAAAAAATACCCGAGATACGCGAAGAATTCTGGAAAAATACCGCCATTTCCGGCGCAGACATGGACTTTAACCAGACACTGGAAAAAGCCATGAGGATAGCCGACTTTATGGAATTCTCGGAACTATTTGTGAAGGACGCGCTGGAGAGGAAGGAGTCCTGCGGCGGGCATTTCCGCGAGGAATTCTGCACGCCGGAAGGCGAGGCGAAGCGCGACGATACCGGCTTCTCCCACGCCGCGGTGTGGGAATACCAGGGCGAAGACAAAGAAGCCGCGCTACACAGGGAAGCGCTGACGTTTGAACATATAAAGACGGCGGAAAGGAGCTATAAGTAACAGTAGTTGGAGGTGATGGAGAACTTTACCCATGACCAAATCTAAACATTTTAATATAACCGTGCGCGTATGGCGGCAGGCCGGGCCGGTTGAGCAGGGAAAGATGGTCTCCTATGGGGTGAAAGACGTCTCCCCTGATATGTCCTTCCTTGAGCTGCTGGACGTCCTCAACGACGACCTGCTTAAAAAAGGCGAGACCCCCATAGCTTTTGAAAGCGACTGCCGCGAGGGGATATGCGGCTCCTGCGGCCTGGTTGTGAACGGCGACGTGCACGGGCCCGACGAACACTCTACCGTGTGCCAGTTGCATATGCGCAGGTTCAAAGACGGCGACGTGATAACAGTAGAGCCCTGGCGTGTAAAGTCATTCCCTGTCATAAAAGACCTGGTGGTGGACCGCTCCGCGCTGGACCGCGTTATGGCTGCGGGCGGCTTTATTTCTATCAACACCGGCGCGGCGCCGGACGCCAACTCCGTATCTGTGGAAAAAGACAGGGCGGAAGAAGCGATGGACGCCGCCGCCTGCATAGGCTGCGGGGCCTGCGTGGTCTCCTGCCCCAACGGCGCGGCCATGCTCTTCACCGGCGCAAAAATTTCCCAGCTGGCTCTGCTCCCGCAGGGCGGCCCCGAGCGGGCGGCGCGCGCCCTTAATATGGTTGCCGCGATGGATAAGGAGGGCTTCGGCAACTGCGCCAACGAATACGAGTGCGAAGCCGTCTGCCCGAAAGACGTGAAAATCGCGAACATCGCCCGCATGAACCGCGAGTTCCTGCTGGCGAATTTGTTTTCTAAGCGGTAAGGATCGGATTCCTATGCCTGAATTCAAATATAACGAGCTTTTTGAGCTGGCTGAATCTTCCGCTAAATTCCGGCTATTCTCCAAAGAGGGAGTAAAACTCATAAAGGCAGGGGACAGGGAAATACTGGACGTGGCCCCTGAAGCCCTCGTCAGGCTGGCCCGCGAGGCCGTGAAAGAAATTTCTTTTCTGCTGCGCCCCTCGCATAATGCGCAGGTGGCCTCCATCTTAGCCGACCCCGAAGCCTCGGAGAACGACAGGTTTGTGGCTTTCTGCATGCTGGAAAACGCCGCCATCTCGGCCCGCTTTGAACTGCCCTTCTGCCAGGACACAGGCACCGCCGCCGTAACCGCCGAAAAGGGGGAACAGGTGTGGACCCGCGCCAACGACGAGGAACTGCTTTCCAAAGGGATTTGGGAAACCTATACCAGTGAGAACCTGCGCTATTCGCAGACGCTCGCGCTGGACATGTACAGGGAAAAAAATTCCGGCGACAACCTGCCGGCCCAGATTGACATCTATTCAAAACCCGGGCTGACCTACGATTTTCTTTTCGTGACCAAAGGCGGCGGCTCCGCCAACAAGACCATGCTTTACCAGGAGACGAAGGCCACGCTGACCCCCGAAAGGCTCACCCCCTTTTTACTGGAAAAAATGAAGTCGCTGGGCGCCGCGGCCTGCCCGCCTTATCACATAGCTTTTGTTATAGGCGGGACCTCGGCGGAGATGTGCCTTAAGACGGTAAAGCTGACCTCCACCGGGTCCCTGGACGGCCTCCCTGATAATCCCGGCGAAACCGGGCGCGCCTTCCGGGAGAAAAAGCTGGAAGCTGAACTGCTGGAAGCCTCGCGGAAGTTCGGCTACGGCGCGCAGTTCGGCGGCAAATATTTCGCCCACGACGTGCGAGTGGTGCGCCTCCCCCGCCACGGCGCATCCGTCCCCATAGGCATGGGGCTTTCCTGCTCGGCCGACCGCAACATCCTGGCCCGCATAGACCGGGATGGCCTCTGGCTGGAAGAAATGGACCGCGACCCGGGCCGCCGCATCCCGAAAGAAATACGGGAAAAATTTTCCTCCTGCGCAAGCTGCGTCAGCGTTGATCTGAACAGGCCTATGGCTGAAATACTGGCCGGGCTTTCCAAACACCCCCTCGGGACGCGGCTCTCGCTGAACGGCCGCGTAGTGGTGGCGCGGGATTTGGCCCACGCCAGATTCAAGGAGCTGCTGGACTCCGGCAAAGAGCTGCCGGAATACCTGAAAAACCACCCCGTTTACTATGCCGGTCCCGCCAAGCAGCCGGAGGGAAAGCCCTCAGGCTCCTTCGGCCCCACCACCGCCGGCCGCATGGATTCTTATGTAGCTCTGCTCCAGTCGCGGGGCGCCTCCATGGTGATGATAGCCAAGGGCAACCGCTCGCAGGCGGTTACCGACGCCTGCAAAAAATACGGCGGCTTCTATCTTGGTTCCCCCGGCGGTCCCGCCGCATTGCTGGCCGAACGCAACATTAAAAAAGTTGAAACCCTGGACTACCCTGAACTGGGCATGGAGGCCGTGTGGGCCATAGAGGTTGAAGACTTCCCTGCCTTCATACTGGTGGACGACAAAGGCGGAGATTTTTTTAAGGAATTAACAAGTTGATTTGCTCCTTTTCTTGTTTCACTGGCAGCGGAACCCGGTAAG
>CAZYFL010000087.1:0-8776 GCA_964646805.1 uncultured Elusimicrobiaceae bacterium
GGTTCTTAAGTATTTTGATCTGATGTTGAAATTGCTGTTAAATCGCATTTATGTGGCAGAGTCTGAATCTCAGGATCTTTCCGTTATGCGCGATTCCCTTTTACCTAAATTGATGTCCGGAGAAATTAAGGTGGGCATTGATGGATAGCGCCTTTGGCTTTGTTGAGTCTCATCCTGTGCTGATGACGGCCGTCATTGCGGGAATGGGATACTTAATAAAACGAATATTCTTTGAGAAAAACGCCGTCAATCCTACTACCATGGCTGGGCGCGATGCAAATATAACGGCTGGAGGACATGTGGTAATCGGGAATGGGAATAAAATTGCGACGAAGGTTGAGTCAGCTAACACTTTGACGAAGTTCGAGATGCTAGTGGGGACAGGAAAGTGGAAAAAGGAATTTATCAATAACGAGGAGTTTTGGGTTTGCGAAAGCGATAGCCTGTTCCAAATTGACTTATCTTCTGATGCACGAGAAGAGTTTGGAGAGCCCTGGACCGACAGATTTCCTGACAAAAAAGCGTCTAAACAACCTATTTATTTGAAGATCAACGGAATCGTAATCAAAGAATTGACTTTCATCTTTTGCGATGGGGCACGGTTTCTGCTGCCAATGCCGGAAATACAGGGCCTTGACGAAGCCGGGAAGCAAATATTCCAGTGGCGTAAAGATAGTCTGGAGTTCAAAGTCGGTAAAATAATTGGGCGCTATTGGAATCGCGGGAGTATTGAAGAGGTCGCAAAGTTTTCAGGCATAGTTGTGATCTAACTGCATGGCTCACCATCTTACGGAATCCATTATTGAAGAAGCCGCGCTTGACTGGCTGAAAAAGCTGGGATGGGAAGTTAAGAACGGCCTTGATATTGCTCCTGGGGAATTGGCAGCGGAACGGCTGGCCTTTGGTCAGGTAATATTGGAGAGCCGCCTCCGTGCTGCTCTTACCAAACTTAACCCGACTTTGCCCACAGAGGCCCTTGAGGATGCTTTCCGCAAACTTACCAGATCCGATGGCCCGACATTAGAAGCCCGCAACCGCTCCATCCACAACATGCTCGTCGATGGCGTAACTGTGGAGTATCGCCATAAGGACGGGCATATAGTTGGGGCGCAGGTGAAAGTAATTGATTTCAGCAATGCCGCTTCAAACGATTGGCTGGCGGTTAACCAGTTTGCTGTTATTGAAAACAAGCACAACCGTCGTCCCGATATAGTGCTTTTTGTAAACGGCCTTCCGCTTGTCTTGATTGAGCTGAAAAATGCCGCCGATGAAAATGCCACCATGTGGTCTGCCTTCCAGCAGTTCCAGACATACAAAGCGGAGATCCCCTCTATTTTTAACTACAATGCCCTGCTGATAATTTCAGACGGTGTTGAATCCCGCGTGGGGACATTCACAGCTGGCCGGGAATGGTTTAAGCCGTGGCGCACCATCACTGGGGAAAAACTCGCCCCGACCACTATGCCGGAGCTGCAGGTTATGCTGGACGGTGTTTTTGACAGGCGGCGCTTCCTTGATCTCTTGCGCGACTTTATAGTTTTTGAAGACCCTGATCATGGCGCACTAATAAAAAAGATGGCTGGTTATCACCAATACCACGCCGTACGCGTGGCTGTCGGTGAAACTGTCCGCGCCGCCAAAGAGAAGGATTCGGGAGTCGCTGAGGGGAAAGGCCGGTGGGAAGCTGGCATTAAACCAGGCGGTCAGCCGGGCGATAAGCGTGTGGGTGTGGTGTGGCACACGCAGGGATCCGGTAAAAGTCTGACAATGGCTTTTTATGCCGGGCGCATAATACGCGAGCCTGCCATGTCCAATCCCACTATTGTGGTGCTTACAGACCGCAACGATCTTGACGACCAGCTATTCGGAACCTTCTCCCGCTGCCGTGATCTTCTGCGCCAGCAGCCAGTTCAGGCCGAAAACCGCGCGGACCTGCGCCAGAAGCTGTCGGTAAATGCCGGTGGCGTGGTGTTTACCACCATACAGAAGTTCCTGCCGGAAGAAAAAGGCGACCGCTACCCGATGCTTTCCGATAGGCGCAATATAGTGGTTATAGCCGACGAGGCCCACCGCAGTCAGTACGATTTCATAGACGGCTTTGCCCGTCACATGCGCGATGCGCTTCCTAAAGCCTCATTTATAGGTTTTACCGGCACACCCATAGAACTGACCGATAAAAACACACAGGCCGTCTTTGGTGATTACATAAGCATCTACGACATACAGCGCGCCGTTGAAGACAAGGCAACTGTCCCGATTTATTACGAAAGCCGCCTTGCCAAGCTTCAGCTTGATAAAACCGAGAGACCAAAGATAGACCCGGAATTTGAAGAAGTGACCGAGGGTGAAGAAGTAGACCGTAAGGAGAAATTGAAAACCAAATGGGCGCAGTTCGAGGCTGTCGTAGGCGCTGAAAAACGGCTTAATCTCATAGCCAAAGACATCGTTGATCATTTTGAGGCCAGGCTTGAAGTCATGGATGGCAAAGGCATGATAGTCTGTATGATCCGCCGCATCTGCATGGATTTACACGACGCTATAGTAAAGCTGCGGCCAAACTGGTTCCACGATGACGACGAAAAGGGACTTTTGAAAGTGGTTATGACAGGCAACGCATCGGAAGGTCCGCGCGTGGCCGCGCATTCCCGTAATAAAATGCGCCGCGAGGCTTTGGCCAACCGGTTCCGCTCCCCTGCTGACCCGTTGCGTTTGGTTATAGTGCGTGATATGTGGCTTACCGGCTTTGACGCCCCATCCCTGCACACTATGTACATAGACAAGCCAATGCGCGGTCATGGCCTTATGCAGACCATCGCCAGGGTTAACCGCGTTTTTAAGGACAAGCCGGGCGGCCTTGTTGTAGACTACCTTGGCCTGGCACACGAACTTAAACAAGCCCTTGCCACCTACACAGAAAGCGGCGGGACCGGTAATACAGCCGTAGACCAGAACTAGGCGATTTCTGTGATGCTTGAGAAATACGAGGTTTGCTGCGGCCTGTTCCACGGCTTTGATAGGGAAGAAGTGGACATCCGGTACACCGGCCGAGCGTCTTGGCCTGTTGCCGGCCGCGCAGGAACATATACTGGCGCAGGAGGATGGCCGCGCCCGGCTTCTACAGATCGTCCAGGCTTTATCACAGGCCTTCGCTTTGGCTGTTCCCAGCGATGAAGCGTTGCGCATTCGCGATGATGTGGCCTTCTTTCAGGCAGTAAAGGCCAGCCTTGTTAAACGTGCCCCTGAAGATGCCCGCCCGGAAGAAGACCTGGATCAGGCTGTAAGGCAGATAGTGTCCCGCGCTGTAGTTTCGGAAGGCGTTGTGGACATCTTTACCGCCGCCGGTCTTAAGAGACCGGATATTTCCATACTTTCAGATGACTTTTTGGCCGAAGTAAAAGATATGCCGCAGCGTAACCTGGCTGTGGAGCTGTTAAGGAAACTTTTATCCAGCGAGATCCTCAAAAAGCGCAGGAAGAATGTTGTGCAGGCCCGCTCATTCGCTGAAATGCTGGAGGAATCTATTCGCCGCTATCAGAACCGCGCCATAGAAGCCGCTCAGGTATTGGAAGAATTGATAGGCCTTGCGCATGATATACGAAAAGCCGATGAGCATGGAAAAAAATTAGGTCTTAACGAAGATGAAGTGGCTTTTTACGACGCACTTGAAACCAATGACAGCGCTGTAAAGGTTTTGGGCGACGAGACATTGCGCTTGATAGCCCAGGAATTAGTGAAAAGCGTTAAGGCAAATGTGAGTATAGACTGGACTATGCGTGAAAGCGTCCGTGCCCAGTTGCGCGTACTTGTAAAACGCATCTTGCGCAAATACGGTTACCCGCCCGACAAACAGGAGAAAGCCACTAAAACCGTACTTGAGCAGGCCGAGGTTTTATCCGAAGGCTGGGCTGTGGCGTAGCCAATATCTGCGCAGATCCTGTTACAGATTAACGGCAATAATCCTAAAAAATAAAAGGATCTATGGATTCCCGCTTACGAATTGCGGGAATGACGGATGGGTTCACCGAATATTTACTAATCCCATTCGGCCAAAAAGCAAAAAAGGCTGGTTATATAATGGATAATAAGAAAAAGGCACTAAAAATACTTAGAAAAAAGATCATCGACGAACTATTCGTAGATCGGTGGCACGATGTATGGTTTTTCCCAAACAAGGATGGAGTGAAAGGCTGGCAGGGCACTGCCCCCATTTTGTTCGTCGGCTTGAATCCTAGCACCGGCCCGGGCCACTTCCCATCACCGGCCGACCAGATCTTCTACTCATGCTTGGCAAAAAATGGATTCTGCAACGCGCATATTACCGACATCTACAAAATACGAGCAACAGGACAGAAATTGCCTGAAATCCAGAGAAACAATTGTCTCTTGCGTTTGAATCGCAATTATCTATTGGATGAGGTTAATATTCTCCAACCGCGCCTTGTGGTAGCCCTAGGCGAAGCCAGTCATCACATGCTCCGCAAATGGCTATCGGGTATTAACAAGGAACAGCTTCTTAGGGTTCCACATTACTCTTGGGCATACCGCTGGGGAAAAAAGGCGCGATTTTCAAAGGAAATGAATGACGTCCGTAAACGTTATTCGGATACCACCCTCCCTCCCCTTCTCCGTTCTGATGTCGAGAAGCTGTAACAGGGGACGTTTACAGAGGTTTACGAGCAGCCTTAGCGAGCATCCCCGCTCCCCGCAGTTATCTGTTCCCGACTATATTTCCGATTAAGTTGCGTCGAGTCTGCTGAACCCCTCCCCTTTTTCGGGTTCTTTTGGCCGCTTTTGGCCTGCGGCTTCGTTGCTCGTCGCTTACAGGCTCGTAGAGCCTGCTCGCTCCTCGCGCCTCGCCTCGGCTCAAAATCGCCTCAAAATAATCCCGGGTGGGGTTTGTGCAACAGGCTCTTATGTTTTTGTAATTATTGAGGGCTATTCGTTTTAGAAAGACAGGGGAATCCATAATTATCTCCACAAAAAATTATCTGTTCCATGTGGACATTGGAACAGGGATAGTTTACTATTTTTCACCTGGCGTTTTCCTTTTTATAGCTTCTTCGGCCTCTTCCACGTCGCTGAAATGTATGGTGCGGTCTTTCAGTATCTGGTAGATTTCATGGCCCTTGCCGGCAATCAGGATTATGTCGCCTTTCTCTGCCTGGGTTACGGCTTTTGTTATTGCGGCCCTGCGGTCCGGTATAACTTCGTAATTGGTGAATTTCCCGGCTATGCCCTTTTCTATATCGGAGAAGATTTGCGCAGGGTCCTCGCTGCGCGGGTTGTCGCTGGTGACTATAGCAAGGTCGCTCAGGGAGCAGCTTATCGCGCCCATGGGGGCGCGCTTGGTACGGTCCCTGTCCCCCCCGCAGCCGAACACGGTTATGATACGCCCATGCGGTAGTAACTTAAGATTTGAAAGCACGTTTTCAAGGGCGGCGTCAGTGTGGGCATAATCTACGAACACTGTGAAATCCTGCCCCAGGTCCACTCTCTCAAGGCGGCCCGGCACACTGGCAAGAGCTTCCACTCCGGCCACCGCTGCGCGCGGACCGATACTTCCGCCCGCCGAGGCGGCTATAGCCGCCAGGGCGTTGTATATGTTGTGGCGGCCGGGCAGGTTTATCTTTACCGGGATGGTCTGCCCCGCTGTTTTAAGCTTAAAACGGGTCATGGTTTCAAGAATTTCACTGTTCTCCGCCCGGAAGTCCGACGGTTTTTCAATACCGAAAGTAACCACGCGCACTCTACCCCTGAGGCTTTTGAGTAGCTCCGGAGCGCGCTCGTCGTCCGCGTTTATGACAGCGTATTTTTCCTTCTTCGGGGAACGCTCAAGCAGTTCAAAAATACGGGCCTTTGCCTGGAAATAGCTTTCCCTGTCTTTGTGAAAATCCAGATGGTCGCGTTGCAGGTTGGTGAAGACCGCGCAGTCAAAATACACGTCTTCCACGCGGCCCAGCGCCAGCGCGTGGGAGGAAACCTCCAGCACCGCGGTGAGGGCATCAGCGGAAACCATTTTAGAAAGCAGTTCCTGCAGGGTGTGGGCCGGCGGAGTGGTGTTGGAGGCTGGGGCCAGTACGCGGCCGTCCACCCGATAATTTATGGTGCCTATAACCCCGGGCCTCGCGCCGGCCAGCCGCAGTATACTCTCAAGCAGGTAGGCGGTGGTGGTCTTGCCCTTTGTGCCGGTTATGCCGAAAACCTTGAGCCGGGATGAGGGATGGCTGTAAAAAGTCGCCGCTGTTCTTGAAAGCGCCGTCTGGAGGCCGGCCGCTTTGATGAACACGGCGGTCGGGTAGGCGGCGCGCAGTTCCGCCGGCGCTTCTGTGCCGGAGATTACAGCGGAGGTGCCCTTTTCAAGCGCCTGGCGTATAAAATTTATGCCGTCCGTCTTTGCCCCGGGTAGCGCAAAAAACAACGCGCCCGGCCCAGCCTGGCGGGAGTCGTTGATGATAGCTGTAATATCGGGGTCGGCTCCGGAGTATTCTATTCCTGAATTCCCAAGTATGCGGGATAATTTCATTATCAAATGATAGAAAATTTAAGGCCGCCCCCGGAACAGCAGGACGATTTTTCCGCCCTTAAGCCTTTCCGGGTCAGTCTGAGATAGGGCGGGCAGGCGTCTGGTCTTCTGTTTTCCGTGGCAGCGGCGCGTCGGACTTCAGGCCCTTGAGGTTGATTATTTTCACGGCTATTTCGCGGAAGGCCGGGGCGGCCGTTTCTCCGCCATAGATGAGACCTGTCGGATTGTCCAGAACCACGAGGACGGTGTACTGCGGCTCCGGCACCGGGAAAAAGCCCGCGAAGGAGGCCACGGTTTTCCCGGTCAGGTATTGGCCGGTGCGGGGGTCTATTTTCTTTGAGGTGCCGGTCTTGCCCGCTATAGAATAGCCGGGGACGAGCGCGTTTTTGCCCGTGCCTTTCTCCACTACAGCCCGCAGTATAGCTTTAACGCGCCCGGAAATATCCGGGGAGATAACCTGCCTGATCACGGCGGGGTCGTTCCTGAAGACTTCCTCCCCTTCAAATTCGGTTATCTTTTCCACCAGGCGCGGTTCATAGAGCCTGCCGCCGTTGGCAAGCGCCGAGTAGGCGTTCAGCACCTGCAGCGGTGTGACGGCTATGCCGTGTCCGTAGGAGCCTACGGCCAGGTCTATCTGTTTGAAACGTTCCAGCGGCCGCAGGATGCCGGCGGACTCCCCATGGAAGCCCAGGCCGGACTTGGCCCCGAATCCGAAGGCTTTGGTGTAAAGATAAAAATCTTTCACGCCGAGCTTGAGACCGATTTTAGCCGTGCCTATGTTGGAGGAGCGCTCCATTACTCCGGAAAGCGTCAGGGTTTTCTCCGGTTCGTGATCATGCAGGGTGACCTTGCTGTTGAAGGCCCAGGTTCCGTTCTCGCAGAAGAAGGAGGAGTTCTCGTTTACAATGCCTTTTTCCAGCGCTGCGGCCAGCAGTATGGCTTTAAAGGTGGAGCCCGGTTCGTATACCCATTCCACCGGCTCTATTTTTTTCACGTCCAGCGGCCAGGCGGCCATGGCCAGTATGCGTCCGCTCTGCGGGTCCTGCACAAGCGCCATGCCTAAATCCGCCCGGCTTTTTTCAACCGCCTTGCGCAAGGCCTCCTGCGCAAAATACTGTATGTTCTTGTCTATTGTCAGGTGCAGGTCCCTGGGGCGGGCCTCTTTCTCAAGCCTGTCCTGGAAAATTACGCGGCCGGCGGCGGCGTGCACCACTTCGCGCCTGCTCACGCGGCCGCTGAGGACCTTGTCGTAAAGAAGTTCTATCCCGGTAAGGCCGCGCTCAGCGCGGGTTATTCCTATTATGCTGCGGGCCAGGTCTCCGGACGGGTAATAGCGGCTCTGCACCGGTTCCAGTGTCACGCCTTTCAGCTTAAGGGCTTTGACGGCCTCACAAGTCTGCCTGTCCAGGCCTCTTTTTAACGGGACGAAGTTTTTCGCCCTCCGGAATTTCTCAGGGAAGGAGGGCGGCAGCGAAAGTACGCGGCTAAGGCCGGCGACAGCCCGGGCGGGCTCGTTTAAGTCTTTCTTGAAAAGCCCTGCGTCCCACGATATTATTGATTCGGTCAGCAGTTCCCCGCCGGCGCCGAAGACCCTGCCCCGGGGGCCTATCTCGGAAACGGTCCGGTTGAATTCCCTGGAAGCGGTCGCGGAAAGATTTTCGTGCCGGAAAGTCTGCAGCCAGAAAAGCCTGCCGCAGATTATAAAAGCCGGAAGCGCGGCGAAACCGGCGCAGATCCGTATTCTTTTTTTTAAGGTTTGAGCTATCATGGGCTCGCGCGATACCGGCAAAGCCGGATTCCCCGTGGACGGGGATTCTGTCACAGAGCCTTATTCTCCCGACGGAGGCGGTAGCTTTAAGAAAACTTGAAATTGAAAAGCCTTGCCAGCCAGCTCCGGACCGCTTTGCCCGCCGCCGGCGGCCCGTCCAGAATTACGACGGCGCCGGGTTCCGGGTAAACCATACCGAGCTTTGCGGCCTCGACTTCCAGTTTCTCCGGGGACAGGGAAGCCCGTATCTCTTTGTTCAGATAAGTGTTGGCGCTCTCCAGGTCTTTTATTTCCCGCCGCAGCTTTTCAATGGTATAACCCAGTTTAAGGGCCTGTACGTTTTGCCATGCGAACAGGAAGCCCACCATACAAATCCCGCCAAGCGCCGCCAGCCTCAGGTTCCGTGTCTTTTTAAGCATTTCAGTCGTCCTTAGTAACTACTCAGGTAGACAGAATTCAGGAGTCAGAATTCAGAATAGCCTGCG
>CAZYFL010000088.1:0-8680 GCA_964646805.1 uncultured Elusimicrobiaceae bacterium
GGTTGATACACTGAGTTGACGCGCCCTAAATAGCAGGAGTCATGGATGACCGCGCGGCCCCCGGAACCGCCTTCAAGTTTAAGGCGGCCGCTTCCCATAAGTTCTGCTATGAGCTGGGAGTGATGCTTCACCTCGTAGTTGCCGCCGAAATCGGGATATTCGTTCTTAAACGTGTTATAGCAGTGCGGGCACGGCGTGATAATTTTTTTAACCTTCAACCCGTTAAAAAGTTCAATGTTGGCCTTTATAAGCGTCTGGCCCACGGCCTCCTCGCCCAGCCGGCGGGCGGTCTCGCCGCAACACGCTTCGCCTTCGCCCAGAACTGCGAAAGAAACGCCCTGTTCCTTAAGAAGCCCTGCGAGGCTGCGGCTTACCTTCTGCGCGCGGTCGTCAAAAGCCGCGTTGCACCCCAGGTACAGCAGGTATTCGGCTCCGGGATTCTTCTCAAGAAGGGGGATGTCCATTCCCTTTGCCCATTCCAGCCGCTTCCCGGCTCCCATACCCCACGGATTGGAGTTGGTCTGCAGCCCCTTAAAAACGCGCTTAAGTTCGGCAGGGAATTTCCCCTTCATCAACACTTCGCTGCGGCGCATGGAATTGATGCGCTGGACGTGGGAGATATTCAGCGGGCAGGCTTGCTCGCAGGCCTGGCAGGTGGTGCAATCCCAGACCTCCTGGGCGGCAATCACGTCCGGTACCATCTCCTTCTCCGGCTCCCTTTTCTTATCTCCGGAAAGCAGCCGGGGAGCCTCTTCGTCTACAAGAAAGCGTTTCTGCCGGGTTATTACGTCCCGGGGCGAAAGTTTTTTATTAGTATGGCTCGCGGGGCACATATCGGTGCACCTACCGCACTCGGTGCAGGTATAGAGATCCAGCACATCCTTCCAGGTCAGGTCCTCTATATTAGGGGCGCCGAAGGTTTCCAGCGAGTCGTCTTCCAGCGGCAGCCTCGTCAGCCGCCCGCTGCGGTGCAGGGGCCTGAGATAGACGTTAAAAAGCGATGTGAGGATGTGCATATGCTTGCCCGCAGGCAGGTAAACCAGAAAAACCAGGATGCCGAGGCAGTGCAGCAGAAAGGCCGCGTGGCCGGCAAAAGCCAGCGACGGCCCGCCGCGCAGCCCGGCTTCAAAGAGCATGTCGGTCAGCATAAGGCCGAGTATCATCAGCAGCACGAACAACGCCGAAGGCGTGTTAAGCAGGCGGGGAACCTTGAGGACATATCTCCGCGCCATGGCGAAAATAACCATCAGGGTCACTATAGCGACGGCGGCGTCCTTGAGGAGAGAAAAACTTTTTCCGGCGAATGTTTCGGGCCCCAACCCCGGCAGATAAAAGTTGAAGCCGTAGAAAGCCATGCCGAACATGGTAATGGTGCGCAACGACAGGACGCAGAAGCCCCAGAAAATAAATGCATGCATTATGCCGGGCTTAAAATCCTGGAAAAGCTTTTTCTGCCCCAGGAATATGGTTAGCGCTTCCTTCAGGCGCGTACCGTGCTCGCTTATCGGATCCGGCGCAGGGGCGCAGGCCCGCATAAGGCGGTACCTGAGATATACAGCCCTGACGAATAAAAACAAAGCCGCCGGTATCGCGACCCCGATAATCAAGCCATCCGCTAAATGCCAGGTCATAGCCGCCCTATGGAGTTTGCAACGCCGAACCATTTTTCCTGAAAATTATTCATGCTTTATTTTTCTTGGTTGAGGGCTATGTCCGTCAGACGGCCACTGCCTTTGTTGCGGATCCCGATACGGCACTTACGCAGGTATTGCTTCGCAAGCGCGGCGGTAGACTATTGCCACTACGGTCCTGTCATTGCCCCCCATGCTTATTGACAAAGCGTAGGGGCGGTTTTCGGAAATCTCTATCTGCCAGTTCCCGGCTTTGCGTGTAAGTTGCTCCCATATTGTCACAGCCTGGCGCACTCCGCTTGCCCCCGTCGGATGCCCCCAGCCTACCAGCCCGCCCGTGGTGTTGAAGGGTATCTTGCCGTTCCTGGCCGTGTGCCCGGCGCTCACAAAATCGGCGCCCTCGCCCTGTTTGACCAGGCCTATCGCCTCTACCGAAAGAATGCCGGTGATGGTAAAACAGTCGTGGCACTCCACAGTTCCGAGGTCGCCGACGCCTATCCCGGCGGATTCAAGAGCCCTTTTTACGGCCTCCTCTGTGGTATCAAGCCGCGTCAGATCCGAAGGGACCGCCGTCAGATCCGCCTCAACCTGGCCGAATCCGAGTACCTCTATCGCATCTTTTTTGGCGATGCCGGCCTTTGCGAGGCCCTCTTCGGAAAGAACGGCTATCGCCGCCGCCCCGTCGGACACCTTGGAACAGTCATACACGTTGAGATTATCCACAAAAGATTCCGGATTGGGCCTGGACAACGCCGCCGCCTCTAAATTTTCCTGCGTATTGTGATATTCCTGGGCGGTAGGGACAAGCCTGGCGTTTTCAACGGCGTTCCTGTACCAGCGCGCTAAAGCCCTGCGGGTGCGTTCCAGGCCGTATTTTTTGAAATACTCGCCCGCCCTGTCGCTGAACTTTCCGGGGAAGAAATACGCGTGTCCGGCTTTCCGCTCTTTAGACCAGCCGGCCCCGGCCAGTATATCAGCCCCGTATACCGCCTTAACGGTGTTCTGGACTTCCACCCCCAGGGTTAAAACTACGTCAGCGGTCTCCGCCAGCACCGATTTGATCGCGGTCGCCAGGGCGAGTCCGCCGGAACAGCAGGCTCCCTCCACGCGGCAGCTGGGCTTCCATTTCAGCCCTTCGTCTATGTAGGGGATCAAGGCCGCCAGATTGCCCTGGTTATTGAACTTCGCGGCCATAAAATTCCCAATGACGCCTTCATCAACGTTGCCGGCGCCGCCCACCAGCTTCAGGGCGCCCTGCCCGGCTTCTTTTATATATTCCTCAAGTCCGGGTCTGGGTTTCTTCGGGTTAAATTCTTTGCGGCCGCTTCCCAAAGCGATGGTATTGTAGCCGGCCGCCATGAATACGCGTTTTCTAAGTTTTTTCATTTTACCTTCTCTCCCTGGAAGTATTCGTTGATAGGCCCGTAGACGTGATAAAAGCCGGAAAGAAGCACTGTGTTGACGTCTTCTTCGCTCCTGGCCACTTTGTCGGAAACAAGTTTCAGCCCGATTTCGCGGGAGCGCTCGCCGTAGCGCCTAGCCAGGACGGCTCCCGGGGCGTCCATCGCCGCCAGCTTACTGAAAAACTCCTCCAGCACGGCCTCTTTCTGCGGATGTTTTACCGCCGACTTCCAGGTAAGCGGCGGTTGCGGGAGCGGGCCCATTCTCGCGTCGCAGGCGGCCTGGAACGCAGGGATCGGCAGATACTGCCTGGTTTCAGTGTCATAGATCCGGGCGGGACGGTTTTTCTCATACTTGAAGAAGCCGTCTTTCTGGGAACCGTCGGAGTACTGCCCGCCCCGGACGCCCGCCGCGATCATCCGGTCAAGCAGCGGGCTGTGAATGTCCTCTCCCTGGAAACGCCCGTCCATGACGCTCATTATATACTGGCAGACATCCAGCCCGACGTAATCTATAAGCTGAAAAATGCCCATGGGGCGCAGCAGGAAATCCTGGGTGGCCCTGTTTACGGTATACACGGCTTCTACAAAAGGCAGTTCGGCGGAAAGTCGTTCGGCTTCTGAAATGCCGTGCAGCGCGTCGCGCATGAAATGGCCGTTGCCGATAAATCCGGCGAAATCGTTGGAAGGCACCACAACCTTACGCAGGTTTTTTGCGAAGACGAGGGCGAAATCCACGAGCTCGCTTTTTGTTGAGGCGGCCCGGATGAGCTCCACCAGTTTCTGTATCGCCGGGGGATTGTAGAAATGAACGCCAAGCAAGCGGCCGCCCAGGCCCGCTTTTTCGTCAAGCTCGTGAACGGGGATGGAAGAGGTGTTCGTAAAAAACCAGGGTTCTTTGGAGCTGTTTTTGTTTATCTGCGAAAGCAATTTTATCTTAAGCGCAGGATTTTCCACCACCGCCTCAAAGACCAGGCCGGACCCGTAAGCGGATTCCAGGGCGGTGGTGGGGCGGACCAGGCCGGTCACGTCGGCCACATAGCGGTCAACGATGTCTTTATTGTCAATAAGGTCGCTGTGGTTTTCGTAAATTTTCCGCAGCAGCACTATTTTCTTTTCCGCGGCCTTCTGAACCTGAACTTTCAAATATTTCATAAGCCCGTTCAGGGCCTGGTGGGAGACGTCCACGGCATTGAGCACGAACTGCAGGGATTTATTTTCGGGTTTCAGGCTGAGATCGGCCATTTCCATGGCGGTCAGCAGCAGGATGCCGCTGCCCATTTTCCCTGAGGCGCCGAGCACTGTCACGTTTTCAAATTTTTCAGCGTAGTTCATATCGTCCTTTTCCAGTTCGGAGGGCGTTTTTCCAGGAACGCGCGCATACCTTCCGTTCCCTCGTTGCCGAGAAGGCTTCCGAACTCTTCAGATTCCATAGCGCAGCCCTTTTCAAAGCCGTTTAGTACCCCTGCCCTGGCCAGTTTCTTGACTTTGCGGACAGCCTTCGGCCCCGCCGCCATTATTTTCCGCGCGATTTTCAAAGCCTCGGGCATAAGCTGGTCGGGCTCCACAACTTTCTGTATAAGCCCCATGCGCAATGCCTCTTCTGCTGAGATCATTTCGCCGGTAAGCAGCATATAGAGCGCGTTGCCCAGCCCCGCCAGGCGGGGAAGCCTCTGCGTTCCCGCGTAGCCGGGAACAAGGCCCAGGCTGACTTCCGGCTGGCCGAATCTGGCGGCGGAACTGGCGATCCTGATATCGCAGGCCATCGCCAGCTCGCAGCCGCCCCCCAGCGCAAAGCCGTTAACGGCGGCGATTACCGCTATTTCAAGGTTTTCAAAACTGCTGAAAGTGGCCTGCCCGGCCTTTGAAAACGACTCTCCCTGACTGGAGCTCATTCCTGCCATCTCGGCTATGTCGGCTCCCGCTGCGAAAGCCTTTCCTTCTCCTGTTATAACCAGCGCTTTCAGTTCCGGCTTGCGGGCCGCAGCGGCGATAAGATCATCCATTTCGTTAAAAAAAAGCGAGTTGAGGGCGTTTAAGGCTTTCGGCCTGCTGAGGGTGACGGTCAGTATGCCGTCCGTTTCCGCGGTCTTTAAGACCTGATAATCCATCTGAGTTCCTCCCTAAAATGCCTGTTCGCCGGTTATTTCCCTTCCCACAATGAGCTGGTGTATTTCATGCGTTCCCTCGTATTTCTTGACCACGTTGAGGTTGCGCATGTGGCGCCCAGAATGGAAAGCGTCGAAGGTGAAAACATCCGCCGAGAGGAGCTCGCACGCCAGCTGGGCTACTGTAAGAGCCTTGCCGACATTATTGTACTTGCCCATGGAAATGTGGACATGGCTCAGGGCTTTCCGTTCTTTCAACTGCGCCAACCGGAGCGCGACCATTTGCGCGTTTTCCGTTTCATTGAGCATCCAGACCAGCTTCCTCTGGGTTTCCTGCTTGCATGCCAGGGTCTCGCCGAAAAGCTTCCTTTCTCCGGAGTAGCGGAGAGTTTCGTCCAGGCACGCCCGCGCCACTCCCACCACGCCCCAGATAATGCTGTAGCGGGCCTCGCTGAGGCAGCGCAGGGGGCATTTCAAGTCATGCGGCTTCTCCTGGACGGTACCGGGTAAAAGGCTGTTGTCCGGAACTTCGCAATTGCTGAAAGAAAGCGATGAGGCCACCCCGGCCCGCAACGCCCATTTCTCCTCATTCCGGTATGAAAAGCCTTCCGTCCCTTTTTCTACCAGGAATCCACGGATTCCTTCCTCCGTGCGGGCCCAGACCACTGCGAGATCCGCAAAGCCGTTTGTGATCCACGCTTTATTCCCATCCAGAACCCAGCCCCCTGAAACCTTCTTTGCCCTGGTCAGCATATTTCCCGGGTCGGAGCCTCCCTGCGGTTCCGTCAATCCGAAACAAGCCAGGGAGTCGCCGGTAAAAAGCGCGGGCAACCATTTTTTCTTCTGCGCCTCCGACCCGAATTGGAAAATAGCGAACATGCAGAGCGAGCTTTGGACCGAAGCCAGCGACCGCAGGCTGGTATCGCAATACTCTATTTCGCGCATCGCCGCCCCGTACGAGGTATGGGACAAGGGGGTAAAGTTCAGATGGGACAGGTAGGGCTCTATACCTTCTATGGAGGCGCCGAAAATAGCCAGTTCCCGGGCGATTTTTTTTGCCAGGTCGCGGACAAGTTCTTCGTGGTTTGCGTAGGGATGCGATGTGCCGCTGTCCCACAGGGAAATATGCGGGAATACTTCTCTTTTCACGAATTCACGCGCCGCGTCGCGGACCAGCCTGTCGTCATCGGAAAGGAACAGTTCATCCAGCCGGTAAAAATCCCCGGAAGAAATTTTTTTCCCCGCGTTTGCAAGCAGTGTCATAAAGCCTCCGGTTTATTTTGAGATTTTATACATGGAATGAACAAGCTATATGGCTTGTTTAACCTCGCTGTATAAATCTGTCCAGTGGTCTTGTTTTATTCGGAATTTTGTGCCGTGATTATGGCCAGTCCGTGCGTCAAAATCAATCAATACTACGCCATCCTCGATACATTTCAAAAATTTATCAAAGGAAAAACCCGAAAGAACATGAAGGGATTTATATAGAAAAAATTCATGCTGGTTTTCTGTCTTATTCTCTGCGATAACATAAAAACAGTTCTTAATTTTGGCTCCAATAGTATGTTCTAAATCCTGGAAGCCCCAATATGGCTCTGGATTCAACGGCCCCAAACCCATTCGCTTTGCAATTAACTCATGCCATGCATGAATTTTGGGAGCTGTTTTATCTACTTTTGCAGCGTCAAAGATAAACCTCAATTTCTTTTGCTGTCTATCAGCCACTATTTGAAAACCTCTATTTGTAAAATTTGTCGCGCTTGTTGTGGAACGGAAGCTCATTTCCGTTGTCGGATACTTTTTGCCAGCCTCTTTATGTTTCCAGCCATAATGAGACAATAGCAGATTGGACACAATTTTTACCCCCTGGGGCGACGGCTCTATATGTTTAAGCGTTATGAGTGATCCGGAATACAGTCTTTGCCCTTTCAGTTCCCAATCATTGGCATTGGGGATAGGTAAATTATTTTCTTTGATACCCAGAAGAACCTCAAGAGTGTTGCCAACTGCGCCGTCATTGCGCATGTTTTTTGTTTTTTTGACGCTTTTATGCCAACCTTGCGCGAATATTTTCCTGCAGGTTCCTATAAGTTCGTCTTTTGTAAGGAGTTTCATTTTGTCGGCGGCCTCCAGAAGTCAAGCAGATATTCAAAAGTTACTCCCATGGTAATATAGTTGCTTGGCCAACCGAAAATACCTATATTGTTGACGATATTGGTTCTATCCCAAATTATAATGTTGCGCAGTTCGTAGCCCACTTTTCGCAAGGCCTCAACAACCGCAATATGGATAGTTATACGTTGATTTTCCCGCCACATGTCTGGCACATTTATGACACAATGCCCCTTAGGACGTAATAATGGCAACAATTCCTTATAGATGTTTCCCATTTGCACCGCATATTCTTCCAATGTAAGTGTGCCCAAATCCCGCGGGTCCTGGCTGTATTGCTCGACCTTGAGATATTGTTCATTTTTCCTTTCAGCGCCTCTGCGGCTTTTGTTTAGTCTTTTTCTATTCAGTAAATTTGCGTACGGTGGCGATGTGAAAATGAGGCTCACGGTTTCAGGAGATAAATATTGGGATATATTCCTCGCGTCATCACACACTGCCAGTTGTTTAGAATTATTAAAAAGATGCCCGTCTTGTAATCTGGATTCTGTTAATTTCACATAATTGTTTTGGAGATCAAAGCCGGTTGCATTGCGATCCAAATCTTTGGCAGCCACCAGTGTTGTTCCGGAACCCACGAACGGGTCCAAAACAAGCTCCCCTTTATGTGTAAACAGTTCGATGCATTTTTTTGCCAGCGAAATTGGAAAAGTCGCAGGATGGAGACTTTTGTCTCTGATATCGCGCTTTTCAAAACCAAAGCGCCATACACCAAGCTGGCTCTTAATCCATTCTTTTGCCGTTAAGCAATTTATATGCGTCGGTCCGCAATTACTACAGGCACGTTGGTAATTGATGTCAAGTTTTTTTGAAGTTGATGTAGTTGATGGCGCATCTTTAACTAACAAACCTTTGTTTTTTATCGTCTTGTATCCTTTCTTTAACGGTTTTGAATGTATTTTTATTGTCATTGTAATTTCTCCCTGCTCCTTGAATTAAGCCGGATCAGCAAAGACACTAATTTTTCTTTTTCATAAAGCCTCCTGATAACTCTTTCTAAGGTCTTTCAACGATGGTCGAAATTCCCTGGCCGACTCCTATACAAAGCGTGGCCAGTCCCAGCCGGGCCTGTCGGCGCTTCATTTCATGGAGAAGAGTGGTTAAAACACGGGCGCCGCTTGAGCCAAGGGGATGGCCGAGGGCTATCGCTCCCCCGTTGGGGTTTAGTTTATCCATGGGGATATTGAGCTCCCTCACGCATGAAAGGACCTGCGCGGCGAAGGCCTCGTTGAGCTCAATAAGATCCAGTTCCTCAAGAGACAGCCCCAGCCGCTTCAGCAGCTTGCGCGTGGAGAAAACAGGGCCCAGCCCCATGCAGGAAGGATCCAGCCCCGCCGTGGCCGAGCCCAGCCACCTTGCCATGGGTTTT
>CAZYFL010000089.1:0-8550 GCA_964646805.1 uncultured Elusimicrobiaceae bacterium
TGGAGGCTTATTCGCAGGCTATTCTGAATTCTGACTCCTGAATTCTGTCTACCCGAGTAGTTACTAAAAATGACTGAAGGTTTATGCGTAAAACCGGAAACTGTCCCAGGATATGTTATAATTTATATTCATAAGACTAAATCTGGCCGTCTGACGGGCGCCTGCCGGCAGGCCGGCCCTTGATACGGCGCCGGCGCAGCCTTGAGGAAAAGACAATGAAAAATGATATCCATCCCAGCTATAATCTCAGCGAGGTTTCCTGCGTTTGCGGTAACGCCTTCCAGACCCGCTCCGTAAAACCTGTCATAAAGGTTGAAGTCTGCTCAGCCTGCCACCCCTTTTACACCGGTAAGCAGAAGCTGCTTGACACCGCCGGCCGCGTAGAGAAATTTAACAAAAAATTCGCCGCCAGCGGGGGCAGAATGGTAGAGCGCAAGGTTAAGAAGGTCGCGGTAAAGTCTGTAACGCCCCGCCATGCCGCCAAGCGCAAAGTTCTCTCTTCTGCTCCCGCCAGAAAGGCGGACGTAAAGGCCGCAAAGGCCGCTCCCAAAGCCGAAAAGAAACCAGAAGCTAAGTAGCTTCGCAACACTAGTGACGGGCGTTCGCCTTAAGCGGACGCCTGTTTTTTTATGGAAGACGAAATCAGCGCCATAAAACGGGAATTTGCCGAGCTTGAGGCCCGCCTCGCCTCCGGCGGCCTCAAGCCGGAAGAGATAGGGAAATTTTCAAGGCGACACGCCGTCTGCCGGCAGCTGCTTGATACTTCAGCCGCGCTTGAGAAGGCGCTGAAAGAAGCTGAAGATACCCGCCAGCTGCTTTCCAGCGCCGATAAGGAAATAGCGGAATTGGCCGCCGTGGAGCTTCCCGCCCTTGAAGCCGCCGCGGCGTCGCTGGGCAAAAAATTAAAGCTGCTGATAATCCCGCCGGACCCGGCGGATTCCAAAAATATCTTTCTCGAAATACGCGCGGGCGTGGGCGGCGATGAATCTGCGCTTTTCGCCGCGGATTTGTTGCGCATGTACGCTCGCTTCGCTCAAAACATGGGCTGGAAAGCGGAGTTGCGCGACCTTTCCGCCACCGGTCTTAAAGGCATAAAAAACGCGGTGCTTTATATTTCCGGCCAGGATGTTTACGCATTGCTGAAGTATGAGGGCGGCGTACACCGGGTTCAGCGCGTGCCGCAGACCGAGGCATCCGGACGCATCCATACCTCCACCGTCACCGTGGCAATCATGCACGAAGTGGATGAGGTTGAAATAAAAATAGAAGCCAAAGACCTGAAGGTGGATACCTACCGGGCCAGCGGCGCCGGCGGGCAGAATGTGAACAAGGTGGAAACCGCCGTGCGCATAACGCATCTCCCCAGCGGCATTATAACCCAGTGCCAGGAGGAGCGTTCGCAGGGGCAGAACCGCATGAAGGCCATGGCGCTGCTGGCGGCCAAACTCGCGCAGGTGAGCGAGGAAAACCAGGCCAGGGCCAACGCCGGCGCGCGCAAGCTGCAGGTGGGGACCGGCGACCGCTCGGAAAAGATCCGCACCTATAATTTCCCGCAGAACCGCGTGACAGACCACCGTATACAGGTTTCCTGGCATAACTTACAGGCTGTAATGGAAGGGGGAATCAGGGAAATACTTGAAGAGATACGGCTTAAGGAGAAAGGCTGAAGGCTAATGGGCGAAAAAATAACGGTGGGAAAGGCGCTGATTGAGGCTGCGGCCCGCCTGGCCGCCGGCGGGGTGGACGAGCCCGGGCCCAACGCCCAGTGGCTGCTGGCCGATGCCATGGGTGTGCCGCGCCTGAACCTGCTGTCCGAGCCCTGTCTCTCTGTGGGAGCCGCCGCGCTGCATAAATTTAAGAAGGCCCTGGCGCTTAAAGAGCAGGGACTGCCGCTGGCCTATATACTCGGCTGGCAGGATTTCAGGGATATCAGAATAAAGGTGGACAAAAGGGTGCTGGTGCCGCGCCCGGAAACGGAAGAGCTGGCGGGGCTGGCCGCTGATTTTCTGAGTACCCGCACAGGGAATATCTCGGCTCTGGATTACGGGTCAGGCAACGGGGCCATAGGCCTCTGGCTGGCGAAGGAATTCCCAGGACTGCGGCTTAAAGCTGTGGAAAAATCAGCCCGGGCTATCGCCTGCGCTTCGGAGAACGCCGCAGCGCTTGGCCTTTCGGGCCGCGTGGAATTTATAAAGGCCTCTACGCTTGAGCCCGTGCGCGGGTTGGTTGATCTTATAGTCTCAAATCCGCCCTATATCCCTACCAGCGTGATACCCGGTCTTGCCCCTGAAGTTTTGAGCGAGCCGCGAATGGCGCTGGACGGCGGCAGGGACGGCCTGGACGTGGCCCGGATGCTGGTGCGTCTGGCGCCTGCAAAGCTTAAGAAAGGCGGCGCGCTTCTATTAGAACTAGGCGGATTCCAGGCTGAAAAACTGCTGGCCGCCATGCCGCCATCCGTCTGGAAGGAAAAGCGCACTCACAAAGATTTGAACGGAGTGGAAAGATTCGTATTCGGGACATGCGGATAAAGGTAACTACTCAGGTAGACAGTAGTCAGAATTCAGTAGTCAGGAGTAAGAAGTTGCAGATTATTCTGAATTCTGGCTTCTGGATTCTGGCTACCTGAGCAGTTACCGATAAAGAGCGCTATGGATAACCTTATAATACGCGGCGGCAGGGCATTGAACGGGCAGACTGTCATAAGCGGCTCCAAGAACGCGGCGCTGCCTATACTTGCGGCTACGCTGCTCACCAGGGAAAAATGCGAGATAAAAAACGTTCCCGGGCTGATGGATATTAAATCCACCTTTGAATTGCTTAACCATCTGGGCAAGAACTGCTTCTACGGCTGCGGAAATTTTGTAACGGAGGAACACGGACAGTTGAAGCTGTACGCTCCCTATGACCTGGTGCGCAAGATGCGCGCCTCCGTGCTGGCGGCCGGCCCGCTGCTGGCCCGCTTCAGGAAAGTCCGCTTCTCGCTGCCGGGTGGCTGTTCCATAGGCATGCGCCCCATAGACATACACCTGACAGGTTTTGAAAAACTGGGCGCCCAGGTCGCATACGAAAAGGGCGACGTTATTCTTTCCGCTAAAAAACTGAAACCCGGAACAGTAAAGTTTCGCTTCCCCAGCGTGGGCGCCACCGAAAACCTCCTAATGTGCGCCGCACTTATAGAGGGAACTACCACGCTTGAAAACTGCGCCCGCGAACCGGAAATAGAAGACCTGGCAAATGCCCTTTCAAAAATGGGCGCTAAGGTAGAGGGCGCGGGCACACCGGTTATAAGAATAACCGGGGCCGCCCGCCTGAAAGGACTTAAACATACGGTTATGCCTGACCGCGTGGAGACCGGCACCTTCATGTTGCTGTGCGCGGCCGCCGGGGGCAGGATAAAGCTTCTCAATACAGCTCCCAAAACGCTGGGCGCCCTTATACGGGCCATGGAAAAATCCGGCGTGAAGATCAACATTTCCAGGGATTCCATGGAGATCATCGCGCCGCAAGGCCGACCTAAGCCTGTAAGCGTAGTGACAAAGCCCCACCCCGGCTTCCCCACGGATTTGCAGGCTCCGTGGATGGCCTTCATGGCGCGCGCCAACGGGACTTCCGAGGTGCACGAGCAGATTTTTGAGAACCGCTTTATGCACGCCCCCGAGTTTATCCGCATGGGGGCGGATATAACCATCCTGGACAGAAAGGCTGTTATACGCGGTGTGCCGTCCCTGCTGGGCGCGCCGGTTATGGTCTCGGACATACGCGCGGGCGCCGCCATGGTGGTGGCTGCGGCTTCCGCAAAAGGCAAGTCGGTTATACGCCGCATATACCACATAGACCGCGGCTACGAAAAGTTTGAGCACAAGCTTAAAGACCTTGGAGTGGATGCGGTGAGGGTGAAAGCGTAGGTATAGGCAAAGGCAACAATAGCATGACTTTTGAAGAAGCTGAAAATATACTGATTTCGCGGCAGGACTTCGTTAAGAAGGACGGGCTGGGCCGCGCCTGCGCTTGTCTGGAAAAATTCGGCAATCCTCATCACAGGCTTAAAACCGTGCATGTTACCGGAACCAACGGCAAAGGCTCGGCCTGCGCGCTTTTTGAGGCAGCCGCCAGGGCAGCCGGGCTTAAGACGGGGCTGTTTATTTCTCCGCATCTGGTGAGCGTGACGGAGCGCATACGTTTTTGCGGTGAAAACATCAGCGAGAAGGATTTTGCCGCTCTCTTTGAGGAAGTTTTTGCGGCCGGCCCGGACCTGAGTTTTTTTGAGCTGCTCACCTGCATGGCTTTTCTCTGCTTTGAAAGGCGGAAAACTGATCTGGCGGTCATAGAAGCGGGGATAGGCGGCCGCTTTGACACTACCAACGTGCTGTCCAGGCCTGAACTGAGCGTGATAACTTCCATAGACTACGACCACAAGAAATACCTGGGCAGTACCCTGGCCGAAATAGCGTTCCAGAAGGCCGGTATAATAAAACCGGGAGGCATCTGCGTTGCGCCCATACTATCGCCTGAAGCCAGAGCGGAAATTTCGAAAGAAGCGGCTGAAAAAACGGCGCAGTGTCATTTTTTTGCGGCTATTTTCGAGATAACCGGCAGGGACTGGGAAAAAAACCGGCTGATGCTGCGCCACAAAAGAACCGGCGGGGTTTACCCTTTCGGCATACTTGGCGAGGCGCAGGTCTCCAACGCTACCCTGGTGTGGGAAGGCCTGGAGATAATGCGCGGCATGGGCTGGCCCATAAGCCGCGCGCATGCCGCAGCCGGTTTCGCTTCGGTGCGCTGGCCGGCCAGATTTCAATGCCTGCGCCTGTCTGCCGGCAGGCAGGCGGCGGGCGCGCCTAAAAAAAATATTCTTATAGTGGATGGAGCGCATAACGAAGAGGCCGCGCGGGCTTTCGCCGCCACCTGGAAGATTTCCCCTTTCGCCGGAAAACCGGCGGTTTTTGTGGTCGGGATGCTGCAGGATAAGGAGCGGCGCGGCATACTCGAGTTGCTGGCCCCGCTGGCGGGGAAATTTATTTTTACCAGGCCGGATTCTTCGCGCGCGGCCGACCCCTGCGCGCTGGCTGATGAACTTTCAGCCATAAATCCCGGCGCGGAAGTTGAAGTGCAGGAGGACATCGGAGCGGCGCTTTCGGCTGCGACGCGGTGTGGGGCGGCCGCCGTGCTGGGATCGTTCTACCTGGCCGGCGCGGTTTTGGAAATACTCGGGGAACAAAAAAATAATCCGTAACCGGTAACCGGTTGCCTTCTGTTGGAGGAAACATGCTTGGAATCGGCATTGACATCGGCGGGACTAATACTAAACTGGTGGTTGTGAACCGCGCAGGCAAGTTGCTGGCGCACGAGCGGTTCCGCACTGAGGCTTCAAAAGGCCCCGGTTTTTTTATAAAGCGCCTGGCCGCGGCGGTGGAAGGCTTCAAGCGCGATTACGGCCGCCAGCTTGTCTCTATAGGCATCGGGGCCGCCGGTGACGTGGACCCGGAACGCGGCGTACTCCGCTTTTCTCCAAACCTGGCCTGGCGCTTCGTCAGGATTGCCGGCCCGCTTGAGAGACTTACCGGTCTGCCATGCGCAATGGAGAACGACGCGAATATGGCGGCCTGGGGCGCTTATGAAATAGAGTTGCGCCGTAAGACCGACGATATACTGACTTTGACGCTTGGCACCGGCATAGGCTCAGGGATGATATTGGGCGGGAAACTTTACCACGGCGCCAGCGGTTCCGCCGGAGAGGCTGGGCATCTCAAAATAGTGCCGGACGGGCGCGACTGTCATTGCGGGGGCCGCGGCTGCCTGGAAGCTTACTGCGGCAGCTACGCCATAATGGCCCGTGCTCGCGAGCTTATTAAAAACGAGGAAGCCTTTATTAAAAAGTACGCCTCCCCGGGACATGAAAAATTCAATACCATCTGTCTTACTAACGCCGCCGCCAGCCACTCCGCCGCGCGCAGGGTATGGGCGGAAACCGGCCATTACCTGGGTCTGGGGCTGGCGGGACTTATATTGTTGCTTAATCCCGGCTGCGTGGTACTGACCGGGGGTGTTTCCAGGGCCCGCAAGTGGTTTATGCCGGCCATGCAGAAAGTCCTTAACAACCAGCAGATAAAAACACCTTTTGAAAAGGTGAAAATACGGATTTCCGACAACGCCGACCTCGGTTCTCACGGCGCCGCGCTGTTCGGTCTGGAACACGGGCTTAAATGAAGGCTAACCTGAAAGTTCCAGTTAGACTGGTAAAATCGTCGTATTGGGCGGGATTTTTTTATTCCGTCATTCCGGCGGAGGCCGGAATCCAGGTCTCGTCGGAATCTGGACGCCGGCTTTCGCCGGTGAGACGAACCAACTGCAACTTTCAGGCTAAAGGATAAAGGCGGAAGAGAGTTACTATTGATGTGGAAAAAATTTCTTAATGCGTTTTTTATTGCGGGAACGGCTTTTAATGCCGCCGCTTACGAGCTGCCGTCTTCAACCGGTACGCACAGGGTGCGCTTTGAGGCGGATGCGGCCGGCTTTAACGAATATACGCGCGTCATAGAACTGGAGGGGAATGTGCGGCTGGAGGAACTCTCCGCTGACGGCAAACAGCAAAAGTTTATAAGGGCCAGGAACCTCGCTGTCAATATGGCCGGCCGCACCGTTGTCTCACCTTCTGATTTTGTAATGGACGACGATACCGGCACGGTTTACGGCAAGAGCGGATTTGTAGATTACGGTAATAATTCCGGACTTATAAATGACGGGCGTTTCCTTTATAAAAATTTTGTTTTCCGCGGCCGATCGGTGCAATTTGATAAGGACGGATACGTTTATAAAAAAGCCAGCCTCACCAGCTGCGACGATGACCCCCCGCATTACCGCCTCCGGGCCTCCCGCCTCTACCTTGCGCCGGAGCGCTATTTCCTGGCTTACAACGCGGTTTTTTTTCTGGGCAAAATACCGGTGTTCTATTTCCCTGTAATCTACAAACCGTTTGGCGGCGGTACGCCCTTCGTAAGCAGTTTCTTCCCGGGCTATGACGAGCGCAACGGTTTTTTTGTCAAATCCAATTACGTTTACAGAGTTAACAGGGAAACCCGCGTAAAGGCTTACCTGGACTATTTCGCCAGGCGCGGCATCGGCATGGGCGGCGAGTTGGACTACCGTAGGCCGGAAAAAAACATAAGCAACATCTCGCTCTATCGCATCAGGGAGACCGCCGCGGCGGCGGACCGCTGGGGCATAAACGGCGGCTACTGGCATTCTTTCAACAGGTTCAACGAGTCCGACCCGGCCCAATACTACAGCCAGTCGTCTTTCCGCCTGCTTTCCGACCCGTCTTTTAATAATGACTTCTTCCGTACCAATCCCTTCGCCATCAGTCCTGATAAGCAGGCCGGCCTGGCCTTCACCCGCAAAACAAACTACACTGTTACCCGTCTCAGCGTATACGGCAGGGAAGAGCGTTCCGCCGCTGACCCTGATAAATTCCGCAAATCTTACGAATCGGCCCCGCGCCTGGATTTCAACGCCGTGCCTTTCAGCGTACTGCGTCTGCCGGCGCTCAACACCTTTGGCGGATATTTCGAGAACGTCAGGGAGACAGGCCTGCCGTATTACCAGAAGAAGGGGCGAGCCGCCTGGACGGTTTCAAAAACGGCGCCGCTCAGCCGCAGGGTTATACTGTCGCCCTCTGTTTTTTACGATCAGTCGGTGTTCTTTTCCACCTCTCCCTCCGGCGGGAATTCCTGGATAGGCCGTTACGGCGGGAATTTTAACCTGCGCTATGATCGGCTGTGGGGTTCGCTGGACGTGCGCTATTCTTATACCCGGCGCCTGCGCGAAAACAAGCCGTCTGACGACGCCCGGGCGGCCGACAAGGGGCAGGAGGCGGATTTGGTCTACGGGGACCTGTTCATTATGCCGCGTCATAACGCTTATTTCAGGGCGCGCACCTCTTATGACCTGAGGAATTATTATACGGCCTCTTTCACCGACCGCATGGCGCCGCTGATAGCGGAGGTTTATTACGCGCCGCGGCCCTCGCTGGATCTTTACGCGGAGGATTCTTATAGTTTCTCCTCCGGCAACCGCAGTTTCGTGGCGCAGGCCGCGGTTGGGGGAAAGGAAGCTTACTTCAGCGCCGGACTGGCAAATTACAGCGCCGACGAGAAGGCCTGGGTGGTCAGCAATACCCTGGGCTTCAGGCCGTGGCGTGAGTCCAGGTGGCGGGCGGAAGCCGTGCTTCGCTACAGAATGGTCCCGAACGGGTATTTTAAGTTTGAGTCTTTCAGGTTTTTTGAGAAGGCGCTTACGCTTTACAGGGATTTTCACGATTTTCGCACACGCTGGGATTTCAGGGTGCGTTCCGGCGGAGTCAAAGAATTTTTCTTTTTTGTGAATCTGAAGATGAACGACCCTGCGCGCTATGACAATCTTGAGGAGAAGTCGCGGCAATTCTGGCGCCCGTGGAGGCAGGAGGGAGCGGCGAGGGATTAGGTATGCCGGTAGTGTCGTACAGGGAGCATTTTTCCTGAAAAAGGGACCTCTAATGAACGACACGCTCTTGTC
>CAZYFL010000090.1:0-8379 GCA_964646805.1 uncultured Elusimicrobiaceae bacterium
TGGCATCTTCATTCTGACTCCTGAATTCTGAATTCTATCTACCTGAGTAGTTACCACAGATGTAGGTACAGGTAGACTGCTGTTCAGAAACCGAAACCTTCGGCGCTGAAAGCATCCTCTATGTGTTCCGGCGCCCGGCCGGGAACTATTCCCACAAAGTCAAACCTGAAGGTCTCCGCCCGCAGGCCGCGCGCCTTTATGTAGGACATGGCGGACCTTATTATTTTAACGCGCTTGGCGCGGTTGACGGTTTCCGACGGTAGGCCGTATGCGGAGCTGGAGCGGGCGCGCACCTCCACAAAAGCTACCGTTTCACCCTTCCGCGCGATTATATCCAGCTCGCCCATGGGGCAGGACCAGTTGCGGTCCAGTATCTCAAACCCGGCTTCCTTTAAAAAAAACGCGGCCTGATCCTCGTATTGCTCGCCCTTTTTATTCATGGGGGAGACCCCGCGGCAGAAACCTCTCTGACCGGCGCAAAGCTGAAACGGTGCTGGGGGCTGGGGCCCAGTCTGCGCAAGGCCTCCAGGTGCGCGGCGGTGCCGTAGCCTTTATGCCTGGCCAGGCCGTAGCCGGGATGCCTCCGGTCAAGGACCGCCATCCAGCGGTCGCGGATGACCTTGGCATAAATGCCGGCCGCGGCTATTGAAAGGGATTTGGCATCGCCGTCTACAACAGGCTCCTGCGCGCAGGATTCAAGGCGCTTTATCCTGTGCGGCCCGTCTACCAGGATGAGTGTCCGTGACGGGGAAACGCCCGTATTGGAAAGAAGCCGCCTTACGGCGGCCCCCATTGCGTTAAAAGTGGCTTCAAGAATATTTATGCGGTCTATCTCTCCCGGGCCCGCGAAACCGAAGCCGAAACGTACGCCGGAGTCAAGCATCAGTCTGAGAGCGCGCTCACGCCGGGCGGGCGAAAGTTTCTTACTGTCGTCTACGAGAGAAGAGATATGGCTGTGGGCGGAAAGGGGGACCCAGGCAGCGCAAGCTGTAACCGGTCCGGCCAAAGGCCCTCTGCCGGCCTCGTCCACACCCGCGAGGAAAGCCGGCTTTCTCTTTTCCAGGAGCATCAGGTCAAATCTGCTGAGGGGCACGGTTATTTTGGGAAGGATGAGGCTTAAGGCTAAAAGACAGAGGCGAAATGAATCCCTCCTTCATCCTTTAGCCTCCATCTTTTAGCTTTTCCGCAACGGAACCGGCCGGCGCCGCTGCGGGAACGGCAGTCTCTATTTCTTTAGCCGTCTCGTTAAGCCTGGCAGCTTTGCCGGACAGACCGCGGAGGTAATAAATCTTGGAACGGCGGACCTTGCCGCTCTTAACAATCTCTATTTTATCTATGCGGGGGGAATGCAGGGGGAATACCCTTTCCACTCCGATGCCGTAGGAGATCTTGCGCACGATGAAGCTTTCGGAGATGCCGCTTCCGCGGCGGGATAACACAACCCCGTCAAAGATCTGGATGCGCTCACTGTCGCCTTCTACGACTTTGGTGTAGACCTTCACAGTGTCACCGGACCGGAAACCGAATTTTTCGGTCTTGATACCCAGGTATTTAGCGATGTTATTCATAACTGCCTCCTAATTGTTGCGGCGGTAAGCTCTTGCGCCCGGGAACTGCGCCACTCGGCTATCAATTTGTGGTTTCCGCTTAAAAGAGTCTCGGGCACTTTATTGCCGCGCCAGACCACGGGCCTGGTGTAATGAGGCGCTTCAAGCAGGCCGCCGGCAAAAGTTTCATTCACGGTGGCGTCTTCTTTCTTAAGAACACCGGGGATAAGCCGCGCCACAGCGTCTATCACCGCCACCGCTGCCGGCTCCCCGCCGGTCAGCACATAGTCGCCTATGGAAAGCTCCATATCCGCCAGCGGGGTCACGCGCTCGTCTATGCCCTCGTAATGCCCGCAGATAAAGATCAGGTGCTTTTTTTTTGCCAGTTCCAGGGCGAGGGCCTGATCGAAGCGGCGGCCTTTTGGCGTCAGGAGTATCACGAAGGAATTTCTCTTCCTGGCTTTCTTAAGCGCCCTGTAAACCGGTTCCGCCATCATCACCATGCCGGTACCGCCGCCGTAAGGCTTGTCATCCACGGTGCGGTGGCGGTCATCTGTGAAATCCCGCGGGTTGAAAAAACCCAGCTCAAGGAAACCCTCTTCACGCGCGCGGCCCACTATGCTTTCCGAAAGCGGCGAGTCAATCATGCCGGGAAAAAGCGTGATCGCGTCTACCCGCATAAACCCAGATTCCTCATCCTTCATCCCTCAGCCTTCCGTCCGCATGGGGCGGACGGGTTAGTCTATATCCAGGTAGACTTTTTTGTTCTGCCTGGCGGCGGCGGTCTGCAGAACGGTGCGTATGGCCTTCACCACGCGCCCTTCCTTGCCTATAACCTTGCCGCGGTCGGAAGAAGCCAGCTCCAGCTTAAACCGGACGACGTCGCCGTCTTCGGAAACGCCGACCTTCACAGCCTGCGGGTTTTCCACCAGCGAACCGATAATATACATCAAGGCTTCTTTCATTGTGGGGGCCTCCGCTTATTTCTTTTCAACGGCCTTCTCCGCCTTGCGGGCGCGGGTGATAAGCGTGCCGAGGGTTTCGGAGGGTTTGGCGCCGATCTTCACCCAACGGTCCAGCTTCTCCGCGTTAAAGGCGACCTTTTCCCTGTCCTTGTCGGCCTTGGGGTTATAGTGGCCGATAATTTCAAGCGGCTGACCGTGCGGTCCGCTTGACCTTTCAATGGCGACTATCCGATAATGCGGCTGCGTACGTTTTCCTATCCTCTGAAGCCTCAAAACAACTGCCATGATATCCTCCTTGAGATTGCCGATGAAACTACATCGGCGCCGACTTAGGGGCTGCCTGCTTGCCGACAGACAGATGCCCTTCAAGCGGCCCAAAAACCAGACACGCGCCCGCTCCGAGCGGACTGTTGTGCCTGTACTATTATATTATATTTTCGGCCATTTCCCCGCCTCCCGCGATCCGTCATATCTCTTTTTAAGGCCCCGCAGGAAAGCGGCGGGGTTTTCCGCCGAAAAAAGCGCGCTCCCTATCACCAACGAATCGGCGCCGTGGAGCGCGGCGGCTTCTGCCGTGCGCGCATTTATACCACCGTCAACCTGCAGCCATATGCCGCGCCCCGACTTATTTATCAACTCTCGGGCCGCCTTAACCTTGGGGAGCATTTCAGGCTTGAAGGCCTGCCCGCCGAAACCGGGCTCTACGGTCATTATAAGGATAACGTCCAGATTCTGCAGGTGCGGGAACACCCTGTTCAGCGGCGTGTCGGGCCGCAGCGCCAGGCCGGCCAGGAGACCCAAAGCTTTTATCTTTTTCACGCAGGCCCCGGCGAGCTTAGCCTCGGCGTGCACGGTTATAAGCCCGGAGCCGGCCGCAACGAAAGCGTCTATAAAACGGTCCGGCTCCTCCACCATCAGGTGGACGTCTACGGGCAGGGCAGAGGCGGCCGCCACGCATGGAACTATGC
This sequence comes from uncultured Elusimicrobiaceae bacterium, assembly GCA_964646805.1. GTDB lineage: Bacteria > Elusimicrobiota > Elusimicrobia > Elusimicrobiales > UBA9959 > UBA9959. Next base: position 3,481 of record CAZYFL010000090.1, read on the forward strand.
CGGGGCCGAAGCTCAGGTTGGGCACAAAATGTCCGTCCATCACGTCCACCTGCACCCAGTCCGCCAGTTTTTTTATCGGGGCCAGGCTGTCTTTGAGGCAGATAAAATCCGCCGCCAGCGCCGACGGCACCAGCGCGACGCGCCCGGAGGGGAGGGGAAAAAAAGGCGGCTTCATTTTATAGGCCGCTCCTCGACAAGTATGCCGTTCACGAAAATGCGTATTTTTTCCGCCCCGGCATAAGGAACTGAAAGGTCTATTTTAGAGCCCGGATCGCGCAGACCGTTGAAAATTTCCCTGTCGCCGTTCTTCCCGAGCGCAACCACGCGGATATGGCGCTGCGCCCCGCTCTGGGAAACCTCGTAATGCACACGAAATCCGCGCTCCGCGCCGACGGCGTCCTTGCGCGAACTGACGGTAACCGTAATCTTTGCGCCGGCGGAGACGACAGTGTCCGATTGTGGATCCTGGTCTATAATTGTCCCTCCGGGAAACAGGGAATCCGGGTCCTCGGCCATACCGAGGACCAAGCCGTTCTGCGCCGCCCACTGCTGCGCCTCGTCGCTTTTCTTCTGCCGGAAATCAGGCATCATCACTATGCCGGGCGGGGGAAGGCCGGCGGAAACAGCAACCTGCACCATGGTGTTTTTTGAAACGCTCAGTTCCGGCCTGGGGTCCTGGGAGAGCACGGCGCCCTTCTCCGTTTTAAGGGAATAAGGTTCACTGACCTCGCCAAGCACCAGCTGGCGCTGGCGCAACAGCAGTTCGGCGTTCCTGAGCGGCAGGCCTATAAGGTTGGGCGTGAACACCGACTCCCCGCCCTGACTGAATACCACGCGCACTATTTTGCCCTCGCGCACCGTAGATCCGGCCCCTGGCGACTGGCGCAGCACAGTCCCGATGGGCACGGTCTCGTCAAACTCGTAACCGCCTATTTTCATGGCCAGGCTTATCATTGAAAGCGCCTGCAGGGCGTTAACGGAAGATTTACCGGAGATATCCGGAACTATCACCTCTTTCCTGTTATGTATGACCGTCTCCATGGTCCAGGAAAAAAGGAAATAGGTGAGAAAAAAAAGCGCGAAGCCCACTCCGCCCACGCGCAGCACGAAGCCGGGACTGACGATCTTTTCGTCCGAAGAGGAAAAATGACGCTGATAAAATTCTTTAAGTCCCACTGATCTTTCCTTTGTTAGCGGAGCACGTCGCCCGGCTTGAGCCGTAGCCCGTTGAGGAAATCCACCCCGGACATTTCTTTTTTCCCCTCGGGCTTAACGGTTTTGACAAGCAGGCTGCCGATGCCACATTTTACAATAAAGCCGCCGCCTGGCTCAATGGAAAGCACGGCGCCTGCCGGACCGTCTTTCACAGGCCCTTCCGGCAGCGCGGCCGCAAGCACCTGCACCGCCACCTTCCGGCCCTGTAGTTCCAGATTAAAGCGGGGTTTGGGACCGCAGGCAAACCCGCGAACTTTGCCGAGCAGTCCGGCCGCGGTAAGCGAAAAATCAAGCAAGGCAAGCCCGGCCGTAAGCTTGGGGGCTGCTGAAGTCTCTCCTGTCTGCGGCTCCCTTATTATCTCACCCGCAGAAATTTTTTTAAGCCCCTCTCCCAGCAGGTCGGCTCCCAAAGCCGAAAGGCGCGAAAAAAGCGAGGCCGCATCATCTGACTCCAGAACCCGCTCTTCGCGGCGGAGGAAAATAGGGCCGGTGTCCATGCCCTCGTCCAGCCAAAACAGAGTGACGCCAGTAGTTTTTTCCCCGTTGATGAGAGCCCATTGCACTGGGGCGGCGCCGCGGTACTTAGGCAACAGTGAGAAGTGCACGTTAAGAAACCCTATGCGGGCCAGCGTCAGGGTTTCGGCCGGAATAAGGCGGCCATAGGCCACCACCACGGCCAGGTCCGGTTTTAGCTCTGAAACAACCGTGTGCAACTCCCGTTTTGAGACGGGCTTGAAAGCCCTGATACAGAGCTCCTCTGCCAGGGCGTTGACCGGCGTACAACAGAGACTGAGGCCGCGCCCCACGGGCCGGTCCGGCTGTGAAATCGCCCCGGCTATCTCATAGCCGGAAACCGCTATATGGCTGAGAAAGCCGCAGGCGATCTCAGGCGTGCCTAAAAAGACAATTCGCAACTTACTCATCAGTTTTTGGCGCTATTTTGCTTTCGTCTATTTTTTTCCACTGGGCCTTCAGCTTCATCAGGGCGGGCTTCAGTTTAAGGCGCGACATCAGCGGCAGGCGGTTTATGAACACCACCCCGTCCAGGTGGTCCAGCTCATGCTGCATGGCCTTTGCGAAAAGGCCCTCCGCGTTTATCTCTATCGGCAGGCCTTTCTCGTTGACGGCGCGCAGCTTAACCCTGGCGGCGCGGCGTATTCTGGCGAAAAGGCCCGGAAAGGAAAGGCAGCCTTCCTCTTCGTAAAGCGAGCCTGACTTTTCCGCTATTTCCGGATTTATTATTACAATGCTTAACGGCTCTTCGTTCCCGCGCTTTATCTTTATCACGGCCAGGCGCAGATCAAGGCCTATCTGGTTTGCGGCAAGGCCTATGCCTCCCACGGCATCCATGGTATCGAACATGTCGGCCAGCAGGGCGGGCAGATTTTTTTTAAGCTCTTCAAAATCAATCTTTTTGGTTTTCTTCTCAAGTATTTTATCGCCGTATTTGCAGATTCTTCTGATTGGCATAAATCACTCCGTTATCGTTTCAGGTGGACAGGATTCAGGAGCCAGAATACAAAATGGTGGAATCTTTCTTGTCTCCGGCATTCTCATTCTGACTTCTGGATTCTGACTTCTGGCTACCCCCTTGTTATCAACTTAACCGATACGTCATCTGGCGGCCTTCCCAGACCACCCTGGCCAGCACCGGTTTGACGGCGGCGTCGGCCTTTTTAAGCATGCCCCAGGCCATGGCCAACCGTTCCAACTGTACTTCGGCGCCGCTGGAGCCGGACACGCCCATTACTATCTCGTCAACGCCGGCGGCCTGCGCCACCTGCGCCATGGAATAGAACGGGTCGTTTGAAAAAACAAAAATGGGCTTTACCGTCTTGCCGTATTTTTCCGCCAGCAGGATCACCGCGCTGAAGACCTCTTTATCCTCTTCGGACATGGTTTCGCCCCCGGACTGGATGCCCCTGGCTATTTTGGCGCTAAGAACTATTATATCGGTATCTTCGTCTTCCACGGTCTCCAGCACTGAGGCCAGATGAACCAGGTTATTGGGATTGCGCACCGGCACCAACACCCGGCGGGTCCTGGTAAGCTCGGGTACCACCGTGTTTATGTCCGCCTCCCTGCGCAGGTTCATTTTCTCGTCGTTATCCTCGTCTGGAGCGTAAAAACGGGTCTTCTTTTCATTTATCTTCTCTGAGACATGGAAGATAGCATAAAATACCGCGGTGAAAATCAGGCCGCTGATCGTAGCCACCTTCTTGGTGAGGATGTTCATACCCGTAACGGAAACAAGGACACCCAGCACCAGCAGCAACCCCACCGGCACATAGGTATTGTTATACCTGAAATTAAGCGGGAACATCCATTCTCTCTCTTCCTCCATCCGCTTAAAGCGGAGGATTATCATGGAGGCGGTATTGAAGGTCATGCTTACGAGAACGCCGAAGGCGTAGGCTTCTCCCAGCAGGAAGATGTTGCCGCGGGAAACCAGGATTATGATCACCTGTATAACCGCGATTATATTGACTATTCTGTAGGTAGTGCCGTACTTTCTATGCAGGTGGCGGAACCAGTCATGAAGTATGCCGTCCTCTGCTACGCGGTTCAGTACGCCGTTAGCCCCCACGAAAGACGTATTAACCGCGCCAACCAGCATCAAAACCCCGGAAACCACAACCGCCGTCTGCATAGCCAGGCGCCCCCAGTAGGGGCCGCGCAGTTCCAGCGCGAGGCCGCTGAGCAGATTGTCGGCGTATTTGCCGGCTATCAGGTCCCCTGGGATTATAAGAGCGGAAATAAAAGTGAGGAGACCCGTAAAAAAAATACTGAAAAGGAAAATTACCACTACGGATTTTTTAAGATTTTTTACCTTCGGATCCTCTATTTCCCTGTAGACCTGGGCCAGCGTCTCAAGGCCGCTCATGGCCAGTATGGAATGGCCGAAAGCCATTATGAGACCTATCAGACCGACGGTCTTTATCCACGGGAAATTCACGGTCCAACCCAAAGCTTCCCCGCTAAAAACCGGCTTAAAAGGTGGGAGGGTGAACCCCTTGTAGTAAAGAGTGAGCCCTGACCAGGCAATAAGGATTGCGGCCACCACGGCCACGAAGCTTATTATCTTCAGATTATTGTCCGCCGATTCCTCAATGCCCCGTATGTTCTCGCGCCAGAAATAGCCGGTCACCAAAATAGCGAAAACTACCGCGAAAGTCCTTCCGGGGACATGCCAGTTTATATGCAGCAGCGGCAGTATGTTGCCGAGCAAACTGCCAAGGTACAGGCCGGCGGTAACCGAGCTTATCGGGCCGGTGAGAGCGTAATCAAAAACCAGGGCCGAAACCGAGAATTTGGCCATAACCTTGCCCATAGCCTCGCGCACCACCACATACACCCCGCCGCGCACGAACATTATGCAGGACTCGGTGTAAACCCCAAGCATCAGGCCGGAGAAAAGCATCACGCCTAGTATGAACCATGGAAAAGCCGGGCCGAAAGCGTTCATGGCTATGCCGCCGGCGTAATAGGCGCTGGACCCGAAGTCGCAAAGCACTATGGAGGCGGCCTTCCAGAAAGAAATAAAGCTGAGCATGGCCGTGCTCAGGACAAAGACCTGCTTAAATTTGGGGTTGGGAACCATTAATCAATTATATACTTTAACGAGAAGCAGTAACTACTCAGGTAGCCAGAAGTCAGAATTCAGGAGTCAGAATGAGGATGGCG
>CAZYFL010000091.1:0-8271 GCA_964646805.1 uncultured Elusimicrobiaceae bacterium
ACCTGGAACTCTAAAGTAGCCATTGGGCCTATAGCCCCGTCGTACGGCGGGGTAACCCTGGGGGAATGGCCCGGGTCAAGCGCCACAGTTATTCCGGCCAGCGGTTTTGGCCAGGTCAGCTCAGCCCTGGGGCGGGAGCGAAGGTCCACCTGCAGCGCCCTGGAGGAATTCGGGTAGGAAATATTGTACCCCCAGAGCGCGCCGGGTTCGGTCTCAAAATCTATCTCCACCTTGTTGTAGGCCGCCTGGCGGAAAGAGACGTTCTTAACCAGCGTGTCGGCGGAATCGTAAACCACCGTATTGGTGTGCTGGTTGGCGTAGTAAAGCGTCAGACGCAGGCCCCAGGGCATAACTTCGGCGGTATAAGGGAGCCTCTCGTAAAGCGTCACCGCGGCGGAGGAGCCGAAGTCGGTTTTTTTAAGGCGTATCGCGCCGGTTTCGCTGCCGTAGGAGAACGGGAACTGCGCCCCGGAAACAGGCTGAACCCTGGACTCGTCTACCCAGCCGAGTTCGTCGTTTGAAAGGGTTATGCGGCGCAGGCCGTTGGCGCGGCCGCCGGAAATGAGCTTTACGCCCCTGGGCAAAAACATCATGTAGCCGCCTTCAGCGGCGTTTTTCAATACGACGGCGTCGGTGGAGGTTTCAACCAGTACGGGCTGCTTAAGAATTTTTATTTTACCTTTGGACCTGGCGGAGGCGCCATGCGCAAAAAGCCCGGCCTTGAAGCGCGCGACAAGCCCGCCGCCGGAACCCAAATCGGAATCCTTTACCCTGTATGAGGCGTAATACCTGCCGGATCCACGCGGGACCTCGGCCATGGGGAGATCCTTAAAAACCCCTTCAAGCGAACAAACCGCCGCGCGGGAGGGAGCGCCTGCGGCTGTGATTTTAAGATATTCCCCTCCGGAGACTTCGGAATCGGCGGCGTGGGAGGTAAACTCCAGCTTAAGCGTGCCTGTGGACGGACCGGCGTCGGCGGGCTGGCGGACTTTCAGCGCGCGCTGCGCGGTGGTACCGTCTTCCAGCGTTCCGTTAAACGAAAAGTCTCCCGTGGTTATCGGCAGGTAGGCTATGAAGCCTCCGTTGGAGTGCACGGATATTATTTCACCGTTTACGGTTAAAACAGCGGTGGACGGAGAAATGTTGCCGAAAATGAAGGTTTTGGAAACCGAAGGGAGGGATGCGCCCTCCGAGGGGTAGACGAAATTTATCTGCCCGGCGTGGAGCGAAGCGACGCAATTCAGGAACAGGTAAAGGGGAAGCCCGGAAAGAAGAACAAGGGTTGCTGAGTTTATAACACGGTTCATAAATGTTCTCGCGGCCTCAATGGTTTTTAAGAAAAACGAAACATAAATTCAATACCAGCCAAGTACAATTATAATATATTAGCCGTTGAGCCATGAACAAACCGCCCCTGCTTGCCCTGCTTGCCGCGCTGTCTCTGCCCCTTTGCGGGTCCGCCGCTGATTTTACCTCCCTGCGCCCCTGCGTCAGGGCCAATGCCATGGGCACGGCCTTTGCAACGGTTACCGAAGATGCCTGCGCGGTTTTTTACAACCCGGCCAACCTTACAACCCTCGCCAATCTTGAGGTGCGCCTTGAGACCGGACGCAGGCTGGCCCTCGCCGCTCCGGAGGGAGAGGTTTCCTTTGCTTACATACGCCCGGCGCCTGACGTTGCACACAAGGTGGCCGGCCTGGGCTACTACTCAGTGCGGCAGAAGGGCGGCTTCGGATTGGACTCCATGGTTTTCAGCCTGGGCAGCCGCACGATTATAAAGTACCTGCAAAAACCGGTTTTTTACGGCGTGGGTGTAAAAATAATGAGCCTGCGCGGCCCTGAGAAGAGCCACCTGGGTCTGGGAGTGGAAGGCGGTGCGCAGCTTGAAACCACTTCCGGCCTCAGGACCGCCCTGACGCTTTCGGACGCGCTGTTCGGCATGGGCAAATCCCTGACAACGATCACTTTAGGGAACTCTTACCGCATAAAGAACACGCTGCTGCTGGCGGATCTGCGGGCGCGGGGCTCCTATTCCGAATTCTTCTTTGGAGCTGAGCATTCGGTTTTTAACGGGCTGCTGCTGGCGCGCGCCGGCAAGGGGCTGGCGCTGGGCGGCGGCGACTACCTGACCCTGGGCGCCGGAATAAACACGCTGCCCTGGACCATAGATTTCGCCTGGTCGCTGCCCTGGAGCGGCTATAACAAAAATTACGGCTACTACGGGGTCAATGTGGGCTACCGTTTCGGCTCCGCCACCTTCAGTGAAAAGCTGGTGGGAGACGCGGCGCGGCAGGCGGAGACCCTGAGGACGCGGATAGACGACCTGAGGACGCAGCGAGCTAACCTGGAAAACTCCATAGCCACCTACCGCGTGAACAAGAGCATGATTGAGACCGACGTGACCATGCTGCAGGGCCGCATGCGCGAGCTTGAAACCAATATAAAGAAACTGCAGGCGCAGACTTTGGAAGCGCTGTATAAGATGGAAACCCCAAAGCCGGTTAAAGTTTATGTTCCCCCGCCGCCGGAACGCTGGCCCAGACTACATAAGGCCGCCGCCGGGGAAACGCTGCGCTCCATCGCCGCAAAATATTACGGCAACCCCAATTTGTGGGAGAGGATTTACCAGGCGAACGAGAAGCACGTCTCAAAAGGCCTGCCGATGGAAGGCGCTGTGTTCACGATACCGGCGCCAGGGGAAAAGTAATCGGTAAGGACTTGTTATGTTCAACACCATTCAGGTTATCTGCGCGTCGGAGAAAGACCGGACCATCCTCATGGGAATTTTCAGGAATCTGGGCGCGGACGCCGTTTTTTCAAATGACCTGAACGACGCTTTGTCTATTTTTGAGAAGGCCAGGCCCGCTGCGGTATTTGTTGCGGACGGCGGAGAGCCGCCGGCGGAGATACAACTGCGGGAGTTGCGGCGCGTCGCCCCCTTCATCCCTGTTATTCCTCTCTTAAAGCGGCGCGACGCCGCGCGGGCGGTGGGGCTGATGAAAGCCGGCGCGCTTGACTGCGCGCAAAGCCCCTGGACGGAGGAGGAACTGCGCCCGCTATACCGCAAGGCGCTGAACATCAGCGGCACGGTTATAGAGCTGGATTCTTTTGCGTTGCGCCGCAGGCGGCGGACGCTGGCGCTGGCGCTAGCGGCCTTCTTCGGCTTTGCCGGTTTTGCGGGCGGGCTCTATTACGGTTTTAATAAATATTCCCCCCTCGCGCCGCAACCGCGCAGTTTTTATCTGCCTTACGCCCATCCCACCGGCATAATAATCAAGAAGGATTCTGTCCTTATCAGCGACTGGTACAGCCAGGGGCTTTACGAACACGGCATTAATAATTTCGGCATAAGGCGGGTTACCAGCCTGCCTGAAATTACGCCGGTAGCCATGGCCGCCTCGCAGGACGCGCTGTGGCTGGCCGGGAGTAACGGCGTAATAGAGAAGCGCATGACGGATGCCCGCTACACCGTGGCCTCCAGGACCTCCGCTTTTTCGCCGGCCCCTGACAGCGCCTGCTTTGACGGACTCTATTTCTGGACCGCGAATTCCCGCGCGGGCACGATAGTGAAGCGCATGCCGGGAGACGCCCTCGGGGAAATCAGGACTTTCAAATACCCCGGGCAGAAACTTGCCGCGCTTACCTGCGACACGCGGTTCCTGTGGGTAGCGGACCAGGGCCTGAGAAGCCTGGTGAAGCTGGCGCTGGACGACCCGGAGCGGATAATTTCAAAGACGGAACTGGACGTTTACGCCTCAAGAACTCTTAAGATAACGGCGCTGGCAGCCAAAGACGGGATCATCTGGTTTGCGGGCGAGGACGGGGACAAGGGGCTGGCCTTTTACAAAGATGAACCAAAGTAGAGCCGATAATTTTATCCCGGCGGTCATAAAGACCTCGCTGGATTTGCCGCCGCTGTGGGGCAGGCTGATTTTCCTGTCGCCTGGGGAAGCGGAGCTGGTAAGCCACTTTGAACTGCCCGGGGGTAAGGTGGTGGCGCTTACTTTTGAACTTGGCCGCGGGTCTTTTGAGGACATCCGCGCGCGCATAAAGAAGGTACTGCGCGACGGCGACGGCTATTACAATTATTCCCTGGTTTTCCTGGACCCCGCTCAATCCGAACTACTTAAATCCGCCATAATTGAGGCCGCTCCTCGCTAGCCACAGAACAAAACCGCAGGCCTGTCTGCGGATGTGTTATAATAATTATATCGCTATTTATAATTATAACCTTGCTCTTTATATTATTTTCTGGTATAATTATACTAATCCTCTATACCTTAATAAAGGAATAAGCTATGCCTGAAACAAAATCGACAGCGCCGATAATCTTGAAAAATTTCCTTGAGATCCCTTATGACGAACTTGAAGCCATGAATCTTAAGGCGGCGGAGGCGGCGGAAACGCTGCCGCCGGCGGAGCTTGAAAAGAGATATTGCGCGTACCTTCAAAAGGAAAAACGCCTCAAAGCGGTGACGCTCTGCTTCTCCGATATTGAAGGACGTTTTCATATGCTTGATTACGACAAGCAGTATTTTCTGAGGGCGAACGACAATCTCACCTTTGACGGCTCCTCCATCCGGGGCTTTTCCGCGCAGAAAGAATCCGATCTCCGGCTCGGGATAGATTGGGGGAGCATCTTCTGGCTTCCCGCAGACGTCTTCGGTCCGGGCAAAGTAATTCTTTTCGGCACTGTCTTAAACCGCGATAAAACACCCTACGAATCCGATTTCCGCGCGCGCCTTGCGGAGTTCGCCAAAGAACTGAAAAAGACGCGCGGGATTACCGCGAACGTCGCAGGAGAAGTGGAAGGCTTCCTGGTGAAAGGTCTCAACGCCGAGCAAATCTACAACAAAGTCACGGGGTTTGACCTTATTTCCACCGGCGGCTATTTTCATTCCCTACCCCTGGACCGCCTGAAAATGTTCATCGACGCCGCAGCAGAGACGCAGAGGGCGATGGGTTTCAAGAACGAAAAAGACCATCCCGAAGTGGCGCCTTCTCAGTTTGAACTCAACTTCTCTTACGCGAATGTAGTGCGCGCCTGCGATATGATCCAGCTCTACAAGCTTGTCTGCCGGCAGGTTGCCGCCAATATGGGAATGACCGCCACCTTTCTCCCAAAGCCGGTTTCCGGAGTAAACGGAAGCGGAATGCATATTAATATTTCTTTCTTCAGGGGCGGGAGGAATATCTTCCACGACAAAAAAGGGGAGGACGGCTTGTCTGCGACCGCCTGGGATACGATATCCAGAATACTCAATCACGCGCAGGAATTGTCCCTTATTTTAAACTCAAGCGTGAACGCCTACCGCCGCCTGGATCCGCATTTTGAAGCTCCGAACCAGATCAAGGTCTCTTCAGTTGACCGCGGCGCGATGATCCGTATTCCGGCCGGGAATAAAAAATCCGCCCGCATAGAGATCCGCTCCGTCGGACCGGACGCAAACCCCTACCTCGCTTTGTACTCGCTTCTCCGCGCCGCCCTTGAGGGCGAACCGCTCGCCAGGGATGAGAGCAAGCGCGACCGCGTACGTTACCTCCCGGGGAACATTTACGACGCGATACGGATATTCCGCGGAAGCGAATTTATTAAGACGGTCATGGGCGCGGCTTCGCACGAAAAATATATTCTTCATAAACAGGCCGCCGCAGACCGGAGCCCGAAAGAGCTGGGGGGGATCGTCAAATCCTCGGAAGTGCTCTTCCACCACGATGTGACGACCCAGATGCTCTGGCATAAATTCTAACAGCCTGCTGAAGATCTCTTCGGATAACAGGAGAAGGGCATGTCTCAAAAAGTCATCGTGATCGGTTCCGGCCCCGGCGGCTGCGCCGCCGCGCTACGGCTTAAAGAACTGGGCGCTGAAGTTTCTATAGTGGAGGCGTGGGATTTAGGCGGCACCTGCCTCAACCGCGGCTGTATCCCTTCCAAGTCTTTCCTGGACATCGGGCACAGGGCCCACGTTTTCGACGGCTTGCGCAAGCTGCTTAAAGCAGGCTCCGGAGTTAATTTTTCACCGGCCATGCTGGACTGGGAAAAAGTCAAGGCCCGCCGCGTCGACGTGATAGAGGAACTGCGCGGCTCGCTTGAAAAACTTTTCCGGACGAAGAAGATAGAAGTGATACGCGGCAAAGCCGCTTTCTCAGGACCCGACGAGATCACTATAACCGGACCGCAGGGGGAAATTAAAAAGACTTTTGATGCGGCCATCCTTGCCGCCGGAACGAGGCCGGATTTCCCCCCGCCGTTCAGGGATTCCCACGCGGAGCTGACCGACTCGGACAGAGTGTTTGACCTGCCGCGCCTGCCGAAGTCCATACTGATAGCCGGCGGCGGCGTGATAGGCCTGGAATTTGCCTGTTTCTTTAACTCCATAGGCGTGGAAGTAAGCGTACTTGAAATACTGCCGGACATACTTGCCGGCGAAGACCCGCAGGTGATCCGCGCGGTGCGCTCCTCTTTTGAGAAACGCGGCGTAAAGTTCCACCTCGGCAAAAAAACTTCACGGATAGAAATCTCCGGAGGACTCAAGACGGCGGAACTTGAAGACGGCACAAAGCTGCGGGCTGAAGAAATACTTGTGGGCGCGGGCCGCGAGGCGGACCTTGCCGGCATGGGTCTTGAAACCATAGGCCTGGCCTGGGACAGGAAGGGCGTGAAAACAGATGCCGGGATGCGCACTTCCATACAGGATATTTACGCGGTTGGCGATATAAACGGAATCTCGCTGCTGGCGCATTCGGCCGGCCGGCAGGGGGAAATCGCCGCAGAAAACATCATGGGGGCGAACCTCGTTTTTGATTCCGGCATAGCGCCCCGCTGCGTCTATACCTGGCCCGAAGTGGGCTCGGTGGGCCTGAACAGGACGCAGGCCGAGGCTGAAGGCCTTACCGTTAAAACCTCGCGCGCCTTCTACCTGGGCAGCGGCAAGGCTGTGGCCGCCGACGAGACCGAGGGCTTCGTACAGCTTGTTTTCAACGCCGCGGACGAGACGGTTCTGGGAGCGCAACTGGTGGGCGGCCCCGCGACCGAGTTGATACACCTTATTGCTCTGGCGGTAAAATTAAAGCTCAAACGCAAGGACCTGAAGGAAATAATTTACGCGCACCCGACGATGGCGGAAACCATCCGCGAGGCGCTGTATAAATAGTCGCAAGTTTTTATGGCAATGAAAATTTTATCCTGGAACGTTAATGGATACCGCGCCATTTTAAGGAAAGGCTTCGGAGAATTCCTGCTTTCCGCCAGACCGGACATACTAGGCCTGCAGGAGGTTAAAGCCTGCCCGGAGCAGCTGGCGCCCGAAGATACGGAATTTCCGGGTTACAAAACGGTCTGGAACTGCGCGGAAAGGAAGGGCTACAGCGGCGTCGCCGCCTTCTACAATAAAGAACCGCTGACAACCTCAAACGGCTTCGGAGAACTCCGCTTTGACGGCGAGGGACGGGTTATCACGCTTGAATACCAGGATTTTTACCTCCTGAACGTATATTTTCCCAACGGAGGACAGGGCCCGGAGCGACTGGCTTATAAACTGGATTTTTACGAGGCCTTCCTTGCGCATATAGAAAAGCTGCGCAAAAGCGGCAAAGCCGTTATCTTCTGCGGCGACGTTAATACCGCCCACAATGAAATAGATTTGGCCCGTCCCAGGGAGAACGCAGAGAATTCCGGCTTCATGCCGGTAGAGCGCGCCTGGCTGGACAAGATAACCGGTAAGGGCTGGGTGGACACTTTCCGCGACAGGCACCCGGAACCGAAGCAATACACCTGGTGGGACTATAAAACCCGCGCCCGCGAAAGGAACGTGGGCTGGCGCCTGGATTATTTCTTCATCAACAAAGAAGGCGCATCTTTAATAAAAGACGCATTCATCCTGCCCGAAGCGCAGGGCTCTGACCACTGCCCCGCAGGCATAACGCTGGATCTGTGAAATACGCCGCATGAATAACGGACTTTTTTAGCGGAGAAAGGTAACTACTCAGGTTATCAACCGAGCAGTTACGGAGAAAGTTTAATAGAGTTGACAGGCCGTTGTCAGATTCAAAAATGCTGAAAATGTAAACTCCAAACCAGCGTGGTCTGCAGAGGGTCCAAATATCCGAGGGTTACCGAGACCTCGCAAGGCGGAACCCGATGCTGTCGCGGCGGTCGCCAGAGTCGTCGTGGCTGCGGTAACCGGCCCGCAGGCTCCCGGAGATAAGGCTGTTGAAGGAACCGCCGCGCATCACCCTCACCCGGTCGGAGCCCCCACCTTCAAACGCACT
>CAZYFL010000092.1:0-2853 GCA_964646805.1 uncultured Elusimicrobiaceae bacterium
GCGCCCGGGCCGAGGACACCCTTGCGTCGGTGTCCTACGAGGCGGGGCCCCCCATCCGCACGGCCGCGCAGGGCAAGCCCGCCGCCCCTCGCAATGATGACCTGAGCAGTTACTGCCGTTTACGGAATTGCTGTAACTCCGGCATAAAAATTGCTCTATTTTTGGCATAACGACTATAATATGCCTGGAAAGCAATATGAAAAAATTCCACAAACCGGGTCTTGGTCATTCAGTATCAGGAAGATCATCTCTCGCGTTCATAGGCGCTATGAAACTGGCGCAGATGGCTGAAATGTCCGAAGATGAGTTTGAAATCCTCCTTAAAAAGATAGAGGACAACCGGTTTTTTCAATTGCTGAAAGCATCGGGAGCCGTCCACCTGGCCGAATTCCCCAGTGCGCGCTACGCTTCCCGTCTCTATGCAGGTTACGGGCTTAAGTTATCATCCGGCGACTTACCAGAACTGGCTGACGGCAAAGGCGATCTGGTCGGCCTGATACAAGGCATAGGCCAGGAAAAATTTGAAGCTTGTTTTCTTAAAGATGCGGTTATGAGCGATGTGGAACGCGCCGAAGAATGCGATATCACAGTGTCCGGCGCTGCCCGTTTGCGGGATTTCGTAAACCGCGCCTTTATACAGGCCGAATTTGAGGGCAAGGCTGTGGCGCCAGACTCCAAAGTGTTCAGCGCTGTGGCCGGCATAGAAATTGAAAACGGTGTGCCGGTATTGGCCTTCTTCCATCGGGAGATATGGAAAGGCCGCTATAAAGTGGACGGCGAAAAGCTGTCGGAAATATTGAAAGATCTGCCTAAGCCCGAACAAAACGGCGTGGATAAGCTTCTAAAGCGTATGGACTTGGTCGAGAAGCGTAAGTCCACGCTTTACCACACGCTTGAGATATTGATAAGCACACAGGCGGATTATCTGTTGAGCGGTGAGTCCGGTCGCCGCCGCCCGCTATCGCAAAAAACGCTGGCCAATAACCTTGAAGTGCATTCCAGCGTTCTTAACCGCTTGATTTCAAATAAATCCATACAGATGCCGTGGGGAACCGAGGCGCCCATATCGGTTTTACTGCCCAGTTCCAAGGCTGTGAATCTGGAACGGCTCTATGCGATAGCCGTTGAAAATCCTGAGATGACCGACACCGAGCTCTGCGCCGAGCTTAAAGCCCGCCACGGCGTTGAATTATCCCGCCGTTCCGTGGCGCAGTACCGAAAAGACCTGTCGCTGGAATAGCCCTTCAAAACCGTTTGAAATAAGAATAGTCCCGAAATGGAACTATTTGGGCCATGTTTTTTTATTTGAGAAGTGTCCATTTTGAGCCAAAGAGGAACAAAATGGGCCTATTTCTGTGGTGCTGGCCTCTTCCTTAAAATAAGCAAAATTCTGTATCCCCCTATGAAAAATCTAAAACTACGCCCTTAACCCTGTTTTGGCATAAAAATTGCTCTATACAGGGTGTAGGCGAAATGGTTCAAAAGGAGAAAACACTATGATGAGCAAGATGATACAAGCGGTAGCGATGGTTGGAGTGGCGGTATTGTTTGTGGTGGTCGTTTCAAAAACCAATACCGGCAAGGCTGCCAACATGGAAGGCGGAAGTTCGCCCATAATGATGACCGCCGCACGCTAACCGGCTGAAGATGGGGTGCGGTAGTTTGACATGGAAATTGCTTTGTACAGGGTATGGCAGAGTAGTCTAAAAGGAGAGAAAGAAATGCTTAAAACATCGAATTATAATTTTACAGTTGACACTGTCGGCACCGCTGCTTTTTTGGGTCCCGCAGCTTTCGGCATTTTTTAGGATGCCTGAACCGGATACGCATGAGTATTTCCTGAAAAAACATCCGGAGGCTTTTTGCAAAGCATGAAAAAAGTATTAAAAGACGCGGAATACCTTGTTCATACACTGGAAACAACGCATCCTGACCTTTTTTTCCGGTGTTCAAAGCGGCAGTATGCTGTGAGCAGGGGCAAGTTCATGGCTGAAGCCGCCGATGCGGGGAGTTTTGCGGATTTTAGGCGTATAACCAAAGATTTTTTGCATTGTATACATGACGGACATACTTCAGTCCGATTTACACCAGATTTTTGCGGCAAGAGGCTTCCGTTTGACACTGCCCTTGTGGAAGACAGGCTCTTTATTAAAAGGGTTCTCGTCCCTTTGCCCGGAATATGCGATAAAGCCGAGATTGTGTCTGTTGATGGCATTCCGATATTCAAATATTTACAACAAAACATTTCGTTGATGAGTTATGAACTAAAAGCGCGCGCCTTACAGAACGCCGCCGCATTTTTTTCTTACGCGTGGGCACACTTAAACGGCCATCTTCCTTTGGAAGTGGTTATTCGCGTTCCGTATGGCAAGTCTGTCCTATTGCAACTTGCCTGGAAAAAATACGGTTATCCGGCGCCAAGCGGGCGCGAGCCGGCTTTCGCGTTTAAATATCTGGCGAATATAAGGTCAGGGTATCTAGATTGGAAACAGTTTATTGACCGGCGCACTTACGATTTTTACTGCGGGCACGGCTTTATGCGCAAAAATATAAGGGAGAGGTGTCGTCTTGCCGACTGGGAAGTATTCCTGCGCAGAATGTTTAGTGAGTTGATTGCTAAAGGCGCCAAAAGTTTGATTATAGACCTTAGACATAATACGGGCGGGAACAGCGTTCTTGGGGAGAACCTGATTGCGTACATGGTCAAAAAGCCGGTTAAAAAATTTTCCGGGTATATCAGACTGTCGCCTTTGTTGGTAAAAAGTTATAGCGAGAAATACGGCAAGCTTCTCAAGAAGTTTCCTCTGGGTTCAAAAGTTACTTTGGAACAGGAAAATGCCGTATTAGGGGCAG
>CAZYFL010000092.1:2953-8255 GCA_964646805.1 uncultured Elusimicrobiaceae bacterium
TTTCCTCTGGGTTCAAAAGTTACTTTGGAACAGGAAAATGCCGTATTAGGGGCAGTGCGGCGGAAACTTTTGCGGCATTGATAAAAGATAATTTGCTGGGTATTTTAATAGGGGAAGCGACCGGGAACGGAGGTAATGGCCCCATAGATTCTTTATATTTTCGTTTACCTGTTTCCAAATTGCCGATAGCGGTTTCTTTTTCTTTCAGATTGCGACCGGAAGTTAAGGAAAGGTCAAGCAGGCTACTTGAACCGCATATCCATAAGAAGCAGACAGTCAGCGACTTCCTGTCAGGCAAAGACACCATTATGGAATACGCAATGAAATTCTGCAAAAAACTCATCTAATATGGAAACGGAAGATCGGTCAGATGTGTAGCCTGGCCGGGTAGAAATTCGGGGCGGTTACAAAGGCAAAGACTATATTTTGCTTATCCTTTTTTGTTCAAAAGGTCGTCATGAAAATGGCAGAATGTAAAAGCTGGGGAGAGAATCTGGTATATCTAAAATGAACTGGATTATAGACTGGTTATTAAAATTCATCGGGACTCAGAAATTCCTGAGCGCTCAACTGGATATTACCAACGCCTGCAATCTCAACTGCCTCCACTGTTATCAGTCAAAACATTCAGGCGGCAATGATTTGCTTTTTGATGACTGGCGCAAAATATTGGACCAATATGAAGAATTAGCCCAAAAACTTTATCTAATCCCACACTTCTGCATTAGCGGCGGAGAACCTACAATAAGTCCGATGTTCCCATTATTTCTTGCTGAACTGCATTCCAGATGGCCGAAAGCTGATATTGCCGTGCTCACTAACGGTACCGCCATTTCCGACAAGATAGTGGCTGACTTGGTCCGGTATAAAGCTGATGTTCAAATATCCATAGATGGGCCTGATAGTGAAAGACATAATCGTATTCGTGGCGCAGGGAATTTTGAAAAGTCAATAAAAGGCCTTAAAATGCTTCAGAACGCCGGCCTTAGCACCACATTCCAAACGGTTCTTTCAAACAGGACCGCGCCATGGATACAGAATTTTTTTGAGACAGCCCATCGGATGGGAGCCATCGCAATGAACTTTACGCGTTTCGTGCCACAAGGAAAAGGGGAACTTTTACGGAATAGTGGAGGGGACCGCCCGCTTGCCGGACCGGAATTATGTGATGCTTACCGCATCCTGCTTCTATGCCCCTGACGCACAGGTGTCGCAGCTGCCCCTGGAGGCATTCTCATGGGTGATTCAAGCGTGTATCGTTAAAGGGATACTCTGAGCTTCAGCACTAACCAGATTTGACCCACTTCTGCTAATTAGAATTGACCCAGCTTGTGCGTTGCCGCGCGGCAACAAAAATTCTCACTATGGGTAGTAACTCTCTCATGTATCCCTTTGCTGCCATACGCCTGAATTCCCCGATAGGAAGCCCGGTAGAGTTACCTGTAACACAGGAACGCACAAGCATAGGCGTGGGTAGTCATGGCATAAAATATTCCGCTTATCAGCAAAAATCGGGTGGGTCATTTTTCGTTAGCAAACCTGGGTCATTTTAGATTAGCGCTGAAGCCATAGTGAGAATTTCTGTTGGCGCGCGCCAACGCTTACTGCATGGTCAATTCTGATTAGCAGAAGTTGGTCAAATCTGGTTAGCACCCAGGGTCTGGGTCCAAATGTCCCTACAGAGCGGGGATGTTTCGGGTAATCTATATATGTCCGCTTTTACTTAATCCGAGGCATTTACACCAGAGTAGGCAGAGAAAATAACGGGTTGCGAATTCAGTTTGAAAAGCAGCCCCAAAAATGGCAGAATATGAAGGTTAAGGGAGACAAAATGAAAAACACAAAAATATTCGTGATACTTTCCGGGATAACGGCTCTGCTCTTCGGCGTCGCCGCTAAAAATACGACCGCCTTCCAGGCAAAACTTGCTCAGAGCATTAGAGTTGATACTGTGCTGTTTTGCGCTGATACCGAAACCATTATCCCTCCCTCAAAGGGCAAAAACGGTTAAACTGTTGTCTGAATAACTGCGGTCTGTCTGGCAGGCCGTAGCTTTGCGGTTATCTCCAATAAAATGACTTTTATTGAAGGGAAAGGTCGGCGAGTTTCCCTTACGATATTCTTTTGCTTCGTGGGTGTATGCGCGATACTTCTTACCAGAGAGGATAAACCGATGACATCAAATATGCTGGTGGCATTCCCTAGACATGAAGGCGCAAAATCTTATGACCCGGTCAAAATACATTTTGCCGACGCGTACACATTTTTAGCCGATACATTTTCCCCGCTCGTAGAATATGCTATTACGGGCGAACTAGTCTCCGCAGCGGCGGAAAGGTTTGAATGGATCGGCAATGAGGCGCATTTTACTATGCGTAAAAACCTCAAAACCGTTGACGGGCATGAGATAGATGCCTACGACGCGGAGGCGTCGTTCAAAAGAACGTTCATCCTCGGCGGGAACACGCATGGAAATCTAAAGGACATGCTTTGTCCGGATATTAAAATGAATTCACTGAAAGATATCTGTCCCGGATTAGAGGTGCGCGATGACGGCCAGACCTTGGTCATGAAATTCAAAGAGAGAAAAATATTTCTGTTCCCGATGCTTACTGCTATTGATTTCGCGATAATCCCGAGGAAAGCCATTAATCCTGAAACCCTTGCGATAACGGATTACCGAAACACATCCGGACCCTACTACGTCCTAAAGGATTCCCCCGACGGCAAAATCGAACTCGCAGCGAATCCGTATCACTTCCACTATGCGAAAGACATTCCTCAGAAAGCGACGCTTGTTCCGACCAGCCACATGGATAGAATGGAATCTTTAAAGTTCTTCTCCGAGAAGAAAGTCGATCATATAATAACAATCGACAGAGTTCCGGTTAGTTCTACCATAGAATATGCTAGGAAACACGAAGATGCGGAAATCTTCCGTACGTATCCAATCAAGGTTTCCTTTGCGATTTTTACAAAGAAAGGACTGGCTAGGTTCTCCAGAAACGAACGTTTCCGTATAGGTGCGAATATTAAGTGGCTATTCCAGCGGAAATACGTCGACAAAGAAGGGTATGAGGACGCCGAACAGATCTTTCCGGTGCTTAGTGAGGGAGTATTGGGTGATGCCGAACTCGCAAATATCAGACGAGAGCGCACGAACGACACCGGGATCATTGATAAAGAACTTATCGCATGGAATATCAATATAACTCAACTTTTTGAAGGAGAAGAGGATTCCATAAAGAGGCTCTTTCCAAACGGCAAGCTGGAAAATGTTGGAAAGATTCCCGGGCTTATAAATTACGCACAAGAGAATATCATTGAACCTGATTTATATCTTGCATGGACAGATATGGGATTCCAGGAAGATATTGGTCTGCTTTCTTATTACAACGGAGTGGAGTTCTTTTATTGGGGTGGGCAGGATAAAGCCGAATGGTTACGCCGCTATATGGCTATCGGAGAGAAAAAAGACCGCCTTAAACTGCTCCGTGAATTGCATTATCAAACCCTCATGAACGCAGCAGTTATACCTATAGCGAAATCACCATATACGGCAATGGTAAGGAAGCCCTGGGCGCTGGATTTCTCAAAGCTTTACGGGAGCAATCGTTTATGGAGAATTCATCGTCGGTAACCGAATGGGCGCTTGAAAACAGCCGCCGACTGGCGCTGACCGTCCAAAAAGTCACATGGATAGACGAATGGTTGCCAGGATATTCCGATTATCATATAGAGGTTTCTGTTGGAGGAAAGATTCATAAAGGCAGAGGCACCGACGCTTCAGAGCAGACAGCCTTTATAAAGGCCGTGGCGGAGTCGCTTGAGAGGGCAGCATGCTATGGCCTAGAAACCCCGTGGGGCACGGCCGCGTATACAGACCAGAAGACCGCGGAGAAACGGGCTTACGCTGAGCTCCTTGGCATGGATCGTGCGCTATGCCATCACTACTGCAAAATAAAAGGGAAACGGGTCGCCCTTGAAGAATTAAGCCCAGTTATCCCTGTAAAAAATCTGATTAAAAAACTTAACAATCACGGGTTAGTCTTAGAGTTGTGCGAGTTACGCCCGGCCCAGGATGCGAGGGTGTTTTCCGCTTACGGCTGGGCCAAGGCATCATCCTGTAAATTCCCGGGTATTATTAGTGGTTTTGGCGCTTCGGACATCCGGCTAGATGCGGCAAGGCAGGCTGTATTGGAATGTCTGCGTAAATTCCTAGCTATATTTATCGGGAAAACCATTTCTGCGGTCTCATTGGATGACTTGAAACGGGATAAAAGCCCCTGGTGGCATATCTGGTCAATGACCGGAAGTGCAGCCAGCAAATCATACCTCATGCGAAACATTTTACCCGGAGACGTAGAGAAAGGAGAACAAATACCGGAGAATATTTCCATAGAGTGCATGCGTTTCTCCCGCTTAAACTCTCTGGACGAAATCTTTCCGGACCTGCCGTTGCTGTTCATGCAGGCCCATTCTCCAAGGCTGCTTCGGCCCCAATTCGGCGAGACAGTCATCGATCCTGAAACAAAAAAACGTCTTGAAGATTTTAATGGCGGGTTGGTTGATATTGACCTTTCGGTCCCTCATTTTTACGGATAACTTATGACGACGGAAATACGCAATTCTATGAATTGGCTTTTTTATAAAGTCATGTTATTTGACATTGCTATCTTGGCCGTTCTCATCATCTTATCAAGCGTATTCTCAATAAACGCCAAACGCCGGCTTGCAGAACAACTGGCGGATGCCTTCAGGGCGCCTTTAATCTCCGGTGATAACCGGCAGGTGATTTCTGATATGTCGCGTGCCGTATTCAAGGACTTCACTGGGGCATCATGGCAACCGCGGGACAAGTCTCTATATTTTTCCCTGCCGGAGAATATCGGGGAACCAAATGCGTTTTTATTCCGGGAGACCGTAGTTAAGATATTCTTTGATGAGAACAGGTCGGAAGAAGCCGGAAAGCTCTATTTTTTCTACAACCGATGGACCGCAATCCCGCTGGCACTGCTCTCCTGGCTTCTTCTTGTCGCACTCTCGATAGTCGCCGCATATTACGAGCAGCGGAGAATGCTGCGCGAGTACAATCTCTCTATGGAATCCAAAATTAATGAGTCAAAGGCCGCAATGGCTACCCAAGTGGCCCACGATATTCGCTCACCGCTAGTGGCTTTGGACGCGGCGCTTAAAAACACTTCGCAGCTTCCGGAAAAACAGCGCGTTATGGTGCGCCACGCCGTTAACCGCATACGCGATATAGCTAACAACTTGCTTGAAAAGAACCGGCAACAAGTCA
>CAZYFL010000093.1:0-8151 GCA_964646805.1 uncultured Elusimicrobiaceae bacterium
GCCATCCTCATTCTGACTCCTGAATTCTGACTTCTGGCTACCTGAGTAGTTACGAGAATCGGCGGATTTATCTTTTTGTCGGGCGAAAAAAGTCCACATCGCTGTCGCCGTATTTTTCGCGCCGGACATGCTCAAGACCGGGAAGCGCCGACACCTCTTCCTTTTTGTGGTGCTGTACTACGATAAGCCCTGTCGGGATGGTTATACACGCCTCAGCCAGCAGCTTCAGCGTTTCCATGCTGTAGAACAGGGGCAGGTTCTCCACGGTGCGGTACGGGGGACCCATGAAAACTATGTCATAACCATTGTAACCGGAAAAATGCTCCAGCCATTTAACGCCGGAGAGCACGTCGGCTTTCAGCGCCTTTGCCTGCCCCTCAAAACCCAGGTGCGCTATATTCTTCTCTATGGTCTTCATGCACAGTCCGTCTTTTTCCACAAAAACGGCTTTAGCCGCCCCGCGGGAAAGCGCCTCCAGCCCCACGGCGCCCGTGCCGGCGTACAGGTCAAGAAAGTTGGCGCCGGTAATATAGGGACGCAGAATGTCAAAGAGGGATTGTCGTATGCGGCCGGAAATAGGCTTAATGAATTTATCCTTCGGGATCGAGAAAATACTCCTGCCCCGCTTTGTGCCCGCTATTATTCTCATCATAAAAAACTTAATTCCGCCGCAACATTTCCTTAACGGAATCCGGGATATATAATGTATTATAGTAAATGCGCGCCGACCCGGTGTTTTTGGGCGACCGGAAAAAACCAATGGCAAACCCTGATATAATAATTATAGACGACGACCTCATGGTTGGAGAACTTTCGCGCGATCTTCTTACCGAGGCGGGCTACGCCGTCGCACTGGTCCAGGATTCGTTTGAGGCCATACCCACCATAAAAGCGCAGATGCCCCGCCTGATAATCACCGACATCATGATGCCCGGCATAACCGGCATGGACATCTGCAAAGCCGTAAAATCCGATGCCGCTTTAAAGCACATAAAAATAATTGTCGTTTCAGGCAAGTCCTACCAGGTTGAAAAACAGCGCGCCTTCCAATTCGGAGCGGACTTTTTCCTGCAGAAGCCCTACAACGTGGAAACTTTCTCCAACACGGTGAAAACCGTGCTGGACGGCTCCTCTCCGGCCCAGGCTCCCGCCTCCGCCGCCCCGGAGATTATACGGGGAGACGAGACCGCGCAGGCCAGCGACCTTGATGCCGGACGGATACGCCTGACTGTGTGGGGCGCCCGCGGTCTGCCGGCCGTAATGCCCAACGCCGCCTCGCGCTATGGGCGCCAGACCTCCTGCGTTTCCGTTGAAACCAGGGAACATATTTTCATCTTTGATGCCGGAACAGGTATAGTGGAGTTGGGCAGGGAAATAGTGGAAAAGAAGCGCTGTTATAAGGACATCTGGATCTGCCTCACGCATTTCCACCTTGACCACACCCTCGGACTTGGGCGCTTCGCCCCCATTTATGACCCCGCCTTCTCTATACACCTCGTAGGGGTCAACGATCCCGAAAAGAACCTTAAAGAAGTGGCGCAGGCTGCCTTCTACAGTTCCTTTTCGCTCACAAAACAGCCGCCCAGGGCGAAAATAGATATTTACGAAATTCTCGAGGACAACTACGAACTGTTCCCGGGGGTTAAACTTTCCTCCATGTACGCCAACCACCCCACCAGCACCCTAGTTTATGCATTGGATACGCTCGGGAAGAAGATTACCTTCGCCCCCGACAGCGAGATATGGGGCGATGCCAACGCCTTTCAGGACTACGATGAAAAACTGAGTGGTTTCGTACGCGGCTCCGACATGCTGATACACGACGCGGTCTACACGGATAAGGACTATGAAACCCACAGGCATGAAGGCCACTCCGGCCTTTCCGTAGTGGTGGATTTCGCCGAGAAGGCCCAGGCCCGCGACCTGATGCTTTTCCACACCCATCCTGACTATACCGACACGGAGCTGGACAAGATGCTGGCCGACGCCAAGGCCCGGATACAGGAAAAGGGATACTCGCTGAACTGCCACCTCCCGGCGGAGAAGCAGACCTTTCTGCTACAAGGGTAACTGCTCAGGTAGAATTCAGGAGTCAGAATTCAGGAGTCAGAATGAAGATGCCAGCGACAAGATTTGAGTATCTGGTGGTGTGGCAAAAGGCCCACCAGTTTGTACTTATTCGCAGGCTATTCTGAATTCTGACTCCTGAATTCTGTCTACCTGAGTAGTTACAACTGGTTACTTCCCGTCCCTCCCCCTTCAGCTGTGTCCCTGCGTGAGGTTCACCGCACGCTCGGGGATAGCGCCGAAGCGCTCCTCATAACGCTTTATGTTCTCCTGCAGGGCCGCCAGGAAACGCTTGGTATGCACCGGGCTTGAAATGATGCGCGAGCGCAACTTAGCCTTGGGTTGGTTGGGCTGGAGAAACAGGAAATCAAAAATAAATTCAGTTTCGCTGTGGGTAACTCCGGCCAGGTTGGCGTAATTGCCCTGTGCCGTGGTTTCATCCATCTGCACCTCAAGTTGCATGGGCTTGTCTGCGTCCTGCTTGGTTTCAGGCATAAAAGCCTCCCTGGAAATCTTAATCCGTTTTAATCAGCGGCTTATAAAAGTATAATATATTTATTAGCAGTCTGCTGAAAAAGCCTACTCGGAGGTATTTTGAGCAGATTTTGAGCCGAGCCGAAGCGCCGCGAAACGAGCAGGCTCTACGGAGCCTGTAAGTTGAGCGGCGCAAAGGCGCAGGCCAAAAGCTGCCAAAAGACCCCGAAAGGGGCTTTTTCAGCAGACTGTTAGCCGAGTGGAGATAAAATGAAAGCTATATTTTCCCTTGCCTTTACCTTCTGCCTGTGCGTACCGGCAGCGGCCCAGACTGCCCTGAAATGCCCTGAACTTATACCCAAAATACGCTCCCTGAAGATTTCACGCATGCAACCGCAGCGCCGCGGCAGGGAGTGGCTGGAGGGCTCCCCAAAAAACGTCAACTCCGTCGCCTGCGACCTGTACGGGATGAAAACCGAGGAGGCCGAGTACGACGGCAAGCACCTGGTGCTGAAGAACTCCTATATTTACAGGGAAAAGGCGGAGGCGCGCGCCTTCTGCGAAAACCTCAAGTCCGAGGAAAAACTGACCACAACCTTCAGCGACGAAGCCCAGTCCTCTCTGGACGACTTCTGCCGCAAAAACCGTAAAAAAGATTTCGGGGTGGTTCAGGTTTACGACGCCTCCCCCTCCCAGGGCAGGGAAACCTCCCGCAAACCGGTGCGGCAGATTTTCAGGCTTTACAGCAAAAGCGGCTTCGCGTCCGAGGAGTACGCCTTTGACCCATTGATGAATCTGGAAAGCGTTACTCTGTATTCCTACGACAAGGCCAACAACCTGACGGAAGCGATCGCAAACGACTCTGAAGGCCGCCAACTCAAGCGCGAGACCTATGCCTGGAACAAGGCCACAAATTCCAGGACACATTCCGTTTACGGGGAAACCAACGGACTGCGCGGAAAAACCGTCTTTGAAATGCGCGGAGACGGCACACTGCGGCGCGAGGTGCGCTCCGCCTACGACTCGGGAGAGCAGCCTGTGACCCGCAGCGAAATTTACTGCGATGCCAAAGGCCGGCCGGAAAAAGAACTGGTCTATGACGCGGACGCAGCCGAGCCCAGGTACGAATACACCTATAGCCGCAAATCCGACGCGAAGGGAAACTGGGTTGAGGAACGCAGGACCCGCATGATAGTGTACAACGGCAACCGCATGCGGGACACGCAATACGCCCCGGCAATCACCAGGCGGGAGCTACAATACTATTGAGATGCGATAAAATTAAGCCGTCTGCCTAAAGCGGACGGCTTAATTTTTGTAACTGCTCAGGTAGCCAGAATCCAGAAGCCAGAATTCAGAATAATCTGCAACTTCTTACTCCTGACTACTGAATTCTGACTACTGTCTACCTGAGTAGTTACTAATTTTTAAAGAAAGTCCATTTTTTATTTGCCGGGGGCCTTCTTCACGTTTATGGCCTTGGGCCCCTTGTCCGTGTTCTCGGTCTCGAATTCAACTTCCTGGTTTTCAGCCAGGGTCTTGAACCCTTCACCTGTTATTGAAGAATGATGCACGAAGAGGTCTTTGGAACCATCTTCCGGGATGATGAAACCGAACCCCTTCTTATCGTTAAACCACTTTACTTTACCTTTTGCCATTTGCTTATTTACCTCTCTTTAATCTCTTACTACCGGGCCGTTTCCGACCGTTACTCTTATTATATATAAATTCCCGCGCAAAAACACGCCGCAGACGCCGCGCTGAAATTTATCGCCAACCCTCCTCCAACCCCCGTTCTTATTCCTCGCTCCATTTCATATACAGGGGCATGAGGGCGTTCACCGCATCCGGATGCCTGCCCATCACGCGCACCGAGAAATCGTGCCGCCCGCTCTTATAGCAGGGAAGCTCGCCCTTATAGACGTAAGCATCGCCCGTGCGCGCATTCTGCGTCATCGAAATCGAGCGCCCTTCCTTAAAGAGCGCCTCGCCATCGGCCGCGCCTATATGCAGTTGAACGTCCACCTCCTCCGGCTTAAGGCCGCCCAGCCAGACCACGGCGCTCACAGGCAGCTTTGAGCCGGCATACACTTCCATCTCCGGTTTGAAGTGGTCGGTTACCACCTTCACGAGAGGCCAATTCTCAGCAAGCTTTTTGCGCCACCCGGCTATCTCGCTCACGCGGTAATTTTCCATGAATTTTTTAGAGGAACCGTGCGCGTTGGAGTAGAATTTCTCATAATACTCGCGCACCATCCGGTTGGTATTGAAGTGCGGCACAAGCTTCTGTACGCAGGCCTTCATCATCTTTATCCAGCCATGCGACAAGCCGTCAGCCCCCCTGTCGTAGTAAAGCGGGGCCACAACCTTCTTTATAAGGTTGTAGATGGACTCCGCTTCCACGTAGTCCCGCTCCTCGTCGCCGTGGTAGGCCTCGGCGCCGCCTATGGCCCAGCCCACATCGGGAGAATAGCCTTCCTCCCACCAGCCGTCCAGCACGGACAGGTTTATCACACCGTTTATAACGGCCTTCATGCCGCTGGTGCCCGAAGCTTCGAGCGGCCTCACCGGGTTATTCATCCATACGTCCACACCCTGCACCATATAGCGGGCCACATTCATATTGTAATCTTCCACAAAGATTATGCGGTTTTTGAAGCGCGGATCCATGGAGAGCTTCGCCACGGCCTTTATGAATTCCTTGCCGCTGGTATCGGCCTGGTGGGCCTTGCCGGAAAACACAAACTGCACCGGCATTTTCTCGTCGTTAACCAGCTCCAGGAGGCGCTCCATATCCCGCATGAAAAGCGTGGCGCGCTTGTAAGTGGCAAAGCGCCGCGCGAAGCCTATAGTCAGGTAGTCCGGGTTAAGTACGCCCTCCGCCTCGGCCAGCACGGTGCGGTCGGCGCCCAGGCGCTGGTGCTGCCGCTTCAGGCGGTCGCGCACCAGCTTTACAAGTTTAATTTTGCGCGCCATGTGCGTGTCCCAGAATTCCCTGTCGTCTATCCCGCTCATTTTCTGCCAGTCGCAGGAATCGGGGATATCGTTGCCTCCGCCGGCCAGCGCCTTGCTGTAAAGTTTGTGATGCTCGTGACTTATCCATGAGCAGGTATGTACGCCGTTGGTTATCCCCTCTATGGGAATCTCATAACGGGGCAGTTGCGGCCACAGCTTATGCCACATGTCGCGCGAGGTGTCGCGATGCAGCAGGCTCACGGCGTTAAGAAAGGCGCAGAGCCGCATGGCCGCCACGGTCATGCAGAAGGCCATTGAGGAATGCTCCTCCTTGCCTATCTCCAGGAATTCCGGAAAAGTCAGGCCGAGCTCTTTGGAATAGGCCTCCAGATATTTGCGGACCAGTTCAAAATCAAAATGCTCGTTGCCGGCCATCACCGGGGTATGGGTGGTGAACACGGAGGATGACCAGACCACCTCGCGCGCCCCGGAGTAGGACAAGCCGCGGTTTTTCATCAGTTGACGGATGCGTTCAAAAAGCAGGAAGGCGCTGTGGCCCTCATTGACATGGAACACGGTGGGATTTATGCCCATCGCTTCCAGCGCGCGGGCGCCGCCTATTCCCAACACTATCTCCTGGCGTATGCGGTTTTCACGGTCGCCGCCGTAAAGCTGCTCGGTTATAGTCCTGGCCGCCGGAGAATTCTCCGCCAGGGCGGTGTCCAGCAGGAATAGCGAAACGCGGCCTACCGGCACCTTCCACACGCCTACCTGCACGCGTTCTCCGGCCAGATCCACCTCAATGCGCAGCGGCTTGCCGGAAGCGTCCTTCACTATCTGCACCGGCATATTGTACCAGTCGTTCTCGGGGTAGCGCTCCACCTGCCAGTTGTCGCGGTTAAGCACCTGCTGAACATAACCCTTCTTATATAGCAGGCCCATACCCACCACCGGCATCCCCAGATCCGAGGAGGACTTCAGGTGGTCGCCGGAAAGCATGCCCAGACCGCCGGAATAGATCGGCAGGCCTTCGCCAATGCCGTATTCCATGGAGAAATAAGCCACCTGCATATCCCTGTCCCGTTCGTGGGCGTTCTTAGCGAACCAGGTGTCCTTGCAGGCTATATAGGTTTCAAATTTCTGTTTTATCTCCGCCAGCCTGCCCAAAAAATCCCCGTCACGGCTAAGCTCTTCGAGCCGCTCCGGAGGCAGTGTGCCCAGTATCCACTTGGGATTGCGGCGCGAGCTGTGCCAGAGTTCCTCATTTATGCTGACGAACATCATTATGGCATCCCAGTTCCAGGTGAACCACATATTGGTTGACAGCTCCTCAAGCGCCTGAAGACTGTCCGGAAGTTTTGGAATAACGTTGAAAGATTTGATTTTCATTTTTTCTCCGCTTAGGGCTCGCGACATTACAATTCTATCAACTTAACCGCCAAGAGCACAAAACTGTCTTTCCTTTCTCCGTTCCATAACCCGGTAGTTTACTCCCTGAAATATATTTGAAACGACGCCCTTTTTTTTATATCATATTTATGGTTCTTTAATCGGGCGTGTAGCTCAGTTGGGAGAGCGCCTGCATGGCATGCAGGAGGTCGCAGGTTCGATCCCTGTCACGTCCACCAGACTTAAAAGCCGCGGCAACAGGGCTTTTTTAAACCACATGGCTTTTTGAGAGTTTAACAAATGGCCTATAGCGTTACGCCGGCGCAAGTTGACGCCTTGAGACCCAATCTTTCAATAATACAGCGTTCCGTTCTCAGGTTTTTATCCCGCTTGACGATGAAGCCGGGGGCAATTATTCTGGATGCGCCATGCGGATCCGGTACTCTTGCCGTAGAATTGGCAGACAGAGGGTTTGATGTCAGCGGCGCGGATGTTGACACCTCCGCCGGGGTCTTGCCGGGAATAAAATTCAGATCAGCGGACCTTGAGGGAACCCTGCCCTGGGAGGATGCGCATTTTGACGCGGTTTTCTCGTTGGAGGGATTTGAACATCTTGAAAACGGTTTCCACCTTCTTAGAGAGTTCAACCGTGTTCTTAAACCGGAGGGAATACTCATCCTCACAACTCCCAACATCGTTTCCCTGCGTTCCCGTATGCGTTTTTTCGGCAGCGGTTTCTTCCACAAGGATCCCGTTCCGCTGAATGAATCAGCCAGGCGCCCGCTGCACCACATAGGCCTGTCCACTTTTCCGGAAATCCGGTACTCCCTGCACACGACCGGCTTCCTGCTTGAAGAGTGCGCGCATACAAGGATAAAACCCGTCAGTTTTCTTTACGCCGTTTATGCCCCCTGGATGTGGTTTTATACGCTGCTGGCCTTCCGAAGGGAGAAGGACCCGGCGCAGAGGGAAAGAAACATGGAAATATTGGCCAGACTTTTTTCCCCTGCCCTGCTGTTTGGTGAAAATCTTATTTTTGCCGCTCGTAAAAAGTAAACTCTTTTCCAGCCGCTCTTCCAGCCATGCCTACAATATCCGTAACAATCATAGCCCACAATGAGGAGGAAAACCTGCCTCGCGCGCTCAAAAGTTCCGCCTGGGCCGACGAAATCATACTCGTAGATTGCGGTTCTTCGGACAGGACGGGAGATATCGCGAAGAACTCCGGTGCGCGTGTTTTTTTAAGACAGAACAGCATGACGGTTT